>DDXO01000016.1 GCA_002347155.1 Caldifarciminota bacterium UBA2258 | reverse complement strand
GCTACAGCACGTTGTCGAGCGGGCAGTGTTACTTGCCGGTGGTGACATGCTCCAGGTCGCGGACCTTCCACTTGATCTGAGGCAGCGAGACGCCGGTTCAGACGCGCAGCCCCGAGAGAGCCTGCGCAGCCGCGTGCGTGCGAAGTCGGATGAATCGGAAAGGGCCCTGCTTGTCGAAGCCTTGAGGCAGGCAAAGGGGAACACCCTAGAGGCCATCAGGCTGACGGGCTTCAGCCGCAGGCACTTCTTTCGCCTGCTCCGCAAACACAACTTGGACCGTAACACCGACTAACGTCGGCGGCGAGTAGTCCCGACCCGCGAGTAGCCTCCGCAAGACGATTCTTCGTCTTGAAGAGTGCCAAAAGATGGCACCAAATGGGCATTCATGGCACTCCCGTCTCAATGCCTTGAACGTAAATGACTTGCCTGCATCTTGGGTCGTCTCGTCTTGGGCGCAAAATGGCACTCGCATTTTTCTCTCGCAGAGTCCAGAACCAAGCAACTAACTAGTCCGCCGTAGCTTACGCTGCGTGCCCCTCGCTGGCACGTTTCGTGACTACGCGTCCGCGTGATGACAGTGCATACAAGAGACTTTGTCGATGTAGCCGCGAGATCTCGCGAGCTTGGTTGCCGCGTCCCGGCCAGAGTTGCTCTGCTCCCCGGCAACTTTGCCGCGGCGACCAATACCGGCGAGTTCCACTATCACGCGGCCACACCGCATGTCCGCTCAGCTTGGCAGCGCGTCGGCCTTGAGGACGAAGGTCCCCAGTCAGGGGTAGGGGATTCGGGATCAGGGGTCAGCTCAGAAGGCCGAACCCTGGGCCCCAGCCCCCAATCCCCAGCCCCGTCTGAAACAGGACCCCAGCTCCTTGCTCCTCCTGCGGCAGCAGAGGTCCCGCTCGTGGTTTTCTTCGGAGTCGCTCTGCTGACCGGTCCGGAATGGTGCCTGGCCGTCGCTCTGGGCCTAGTCTCAAGGGTTCTCGCACTACATCCTGCCTGCGCGAGTCCCTGGGGAGTTCGGTTCGATGCCGTAGTCGACCGGCCGGGCACCCACGGCTGCGTCTGCATAGAGTATCAGGGAGATGCGTTCGGGATTGTCGCGATGACAAGAGACGTACGGCGGATCTGGGCGGATAGATGAGTCGAGGACTAATGGGCAGCATGAAACTCGCGGTCCGGACCAGTCAGTTTCAAAGACGAACTCCATGCTGCCCGCAAGACTGTGGCCGAGATCTAGAAATCACCAAGCAGGCGACGGCAAGACGAGGAAGAGTTAGCAGGTAGCAGTGAGCAGTTAGAAAGGATATCGACATGCACCGAATCAGATGGAATTGCAGCCAGCAGCCCGGCACTTACCGGCTGAACTGGAATCAGGACCGCGGAGGTCGAAAGCTCGCCTCAGGGGCCTACTTCGTGCTCCTTGACATGGGCAGTGAGAAGTCTACCCTTAAGGCAGTAATTCGGTAGGTCCGCTATTCGGAGGGGCGGACATTTCCGCCCCTCCGAGATTGGAGTAGCATGATGGTCCGAATGACGCTGTTTCTTCTTCTGTCCTCGACCACCTTTGCCCTTGCCACCTTCGGGCCGAACGTCCGCATCGACCACAAGCTGCCCAATCACAGTTGCATCAATGTGGCGATTACCGTCGGCCCGGGCGCGCCTTCGAGTCAGCCAATATACGTCGCGTTCGAGGACGATTCGGTGGTGGGAATCTTCAATGTTCTCTCCGATGTCATGTTCCAGAAGTCAACCGATGCCGGCAGGACCTGGCTGCCCACCGACGTGCTGGCTTGGGATGGTGACCCCCATGCATACGATCCAGACATTACGACCGACTCGGACGGCAATATCTATATCGTGTGGGAAGACTGGTACATCGACACTGCCGGTGGGCACTACCATCGGATTCTGTGCTCACGCTCAAGCGACGGTGGGACCACTTGGACTGTACCGGCCAGAGTCGATGACAGACCAGACCCAACCAAGTGGGGCATCGGCGGCCCGCGGATTGCCGCAGACTCAGGCGGCAACCTCCTTTGCGCCTGGGACGACGAGCGGGTGGGAAGTGAGGGTAACATCTGGTCGTCCGTCTCCACCGACCGCGGAGCGACGTGGAGCAGGAACGTACGGGTAGACGATGACACTACGGACGAGGGTGTCTGCCGGGCAGACGTCGTTGTCCAACCGGGAACGAACCACTATCTTGTGGCTGCGCAAATCCCCCGCCGGGTGGGAAGTCACTGGGAAGCCGGCGCCGCGCTGTATCGTTCGACCGATATGGGCCTGACCTTCCAGCCCGGAGTCCAGATCGACACATCAAGATATGACACTAGGCATCCTCATATCGCCGCCGACCGGGACCATATCATCTGCGACTACTTCTCGCAACCCTACAGGGTCGGTGACACGATGATCGTCGAGGCCCGCACGTTCTACACGCAGGCCGATTCCTGGGGCACTCCCGCAAGGATGACCAATCTCGACTCTCTCCACGAGCTATACTACAGCGGCCATCTAGCCATCTCGGGCGACGGCGGCGTCCACACTGCGCTGATGGTCCAGGATACGTTTGACGGGGACGACAACATATACTACACGTCCTCCTCGGACCATGGCGTATCCTGGTCCGACCTCGAGCTCGTCTCCGACGACACGACTGTGGAAAGCTGGTACCCGGACATCGCCGCCGACTCGGCCGGCCATGCATATGTTGTCTGGTACCAGCCCAACGCTTCGCGCGGCGAGATCTGGTTCGCGACCAACGCCCCACTCGGCATCGCTGAACAGCCTGAGCGGCCATCCATTGGTGTGCAGCCGTCCGCAACCGTTGTCCGCAACGTCCTGTTCCTGCCCGCGGAAAATGGGGACAGTCCCCCGGAGCGCTTGCGTCCGACTCAGCGCGGTACAGTCCCCATTTTCCGTGATGCACTGCTCGACATCAGCGGGCGAGAGGTCATGGACCTGAAACCGGGTGCGAACGACGTGAGTAAGCTGGCACCGGGTGTCTACTTCGTGCGGGCTGTTAGCCGTGAGCTGTCAGCCGTGAGCTGTCAGAAGGTCGTGGTGACGAGGTAGCAGAAGAATGGATAGGATGTCGAGATGAGGCCGACCGCGTTGCTTCTGTTTCTTGCCACCATTGCCCTTGCTTCCTTCGGGCCTGCGGTGCGCATCGACCACAAGTTGCCCAATCACAGTTGCTACAATTGCGCGATAGCCGTCGGCCCGGGCGCGCCCTCGAGTCAGCCACTATACGTCGCGTTCCAGGACGATTCTACGATATTCGGTGTCCGGCGCGATATCATGTTCCAGAAATCAACCGACGCAGGCAGGACTTGGCTGCCCACCGACTTGTTGATACAGCGCGGCGCCCCCCACGCGGAGGACCCGGACATCGCGACCGACTCGGACGGCAATGTCTATATCGTGTACGACGTGAACACCGACACCGGCGGGGGGTACGTCAGACAGGTTCTGTGCGTGCGCTCGAGTGACGGCGGCGTCACGTGGTCCGCGCCGGCCAGGGTAGATGATGAGTCCAGTGGCGGGATCGGCCTGATGAGCATCGCAGCAGACACAGCTGGCAATCTGCTCGTGGCCTGGAATCAGTTGCCCGGCGGGCTCAGCCGTGTCTTCACGTCGGTTTCGACCGACAGAGGCGCGACATGGAGCCCGAGGGTGGACGTTGACGACGACACGTTGACCGATGAGTGCTACCACCCAGAGGTCTTTGTCCAGCCGGGAACGAATCACTACCTCGTGGCTTCGACCACCTACCGCTGGTTTGATCAGAGACCCTACATCAGACCATGCGCTTTTCTGTACCGCTCGACCGACATGAGCCAGACCTTCGAGCCCGGGGTCCAGCTCGACACGTTTAACCGGGCCGCCGCGACTCCTCACGTGGTCGCCGACCGGGACCACATCATCTGCGACTACTTCGGGAATAGCAGTGAAGTCCGTGACACGATTGTCGCCGAGGCCCGCACATTCTACACGCAAGCCGATTCCTGGGGCAGTCCCGCACCGATGACCAATCTCGACCCTGACCACGAGCTATACAACAGCGGGACACTTGCTATCTCCGGCGACGGCCGCGTCCACACTGCGCTGATGGTCCAAGATACGGCTGTTTACCGGTACGGCGTATACTACACGTCCTCATCGGACCATGGCGTATCCTGGTCCGACATCGACACCGTTCACCAAGACACAACTGGAGATGACTTCTACCCGGACATCGTCGCCGACATCGAAGGACACGCCTACGTGGTCTGGCAGTACGGCGGCGGCGATGGCGAGATCTGGTTCGCGACCAACGCCCCGGCCGGCATCGAGGAGGAAACGTCGCACCGTCTGACGGGGGCCGCTGAGGCCAACGCCGCCACCATCGTCCGCGGAGTCCTGTTCCTGGCAGAGCGCCCAAGCTCAAGCGTAAGCACAAGCTCGCTCTTCGACACAGGTGGAAGAGAGGTTTTGGACCTCAGTCCGGGTGCGAACGACGTGAGCAAGCTGGCACCGGGTGTCTACTTCGTGCGGGCTGTTAGCCGTGAGCTGTCAGCCGTGAGCTGTCAGAAGGTCGTGGTGACGAGGTAGCAGAAGAATGGATAGGATGTCGAGATGAGGCCGACCGCGTTGCTTCTGTTTCTTGCCACCATTGCCCTTGCTTCCTTCGGGCCTGCGGTGCGCATCGACCACAAGTTGCCCAATCACAGTTGCTACAATTGCGCGATAGCCGTCGGCCCGGGCGCGCCTTCGAGCCAACCGCTCTACGTTGCGTTCGAGAGCGATTCGATGGTGGGGATCTTCAATGTTCTTTCCGATGTCATGTTCCAGAAGTCAACCGATGCCGGCAGGACCTGGCTGCCCACCGCCGTGCTGGTCCGGCGCGGTGCACCCCACGTATACGCTCCAGACATCACGACCGACTCGGACGGCAATATCTACATCGTGTGGGGAGACTGGTATGTCGACTCTACAAGCGAGAACGTCCGTCGGAACCTGTGCGTGCGCTCAAGCGATGGCGGGACGACGTGGACCGCACCCACGAGAGTCGATGACAGGCCAGACTCAACCAAGAGGGGCATTGACGACCCCCGGATTGCCGCGGACTCGGCCGGTAACCTCTTCTGCGCCTGGGGTGACGGGCGGGCGGGAATTGGTCACATCTGGTCATCAGTGTCAACCGACCAGGGAGCAACGTGGAGCAGGAACGTACAAGTGGACGACGACACGAATGATGGTCCGGGCCGGGCACAAGTCTGTGTCCAACCGGGAACGAACCACTATCTTGTGGCTGCGCAAATCCCCCGCCGGGTGGGCAGTCACTGGGAAGCCGGCACCGCGCTGTATCGTTCGACCGATATGGGCCTGACCTTCCAGCCCGGAGTCCAGATCGATACATCAAGATATGACACAAGGCATCCTCATATCGCCGCCGACCGGGACCATATCATCTGCGACTACTTCACGGATCCCTACAGGGTCGGTGACACGATGATCGTCGAGGCCCGCACGTTCTACACGCAGGCCGATTCCTGGGGCACTCCCGCACCGATGACCAATCTCGACCCTGACCACGTGCTATACTACAGCGGCGAGCTCGCCATCTCCGGCGACGGCGGCGTCCACACTGCGCTGATGGTCCAGGATACGTTTGACGGGGACGACAACATATACTACACGTCCTCCTCGGACCATGGCGTATCCTGGTCCGACCTCGAGCTCGTCTCCGACGACACCACTGTGGAATGCTGGTACCCGGACATCGGCGCCGACTCGACCGGCCATGCATATATCGTCTGGTACCAACCCAACGCTTCGCGCGGCGAGATCTGGTTCGCGACCAACGCCCCACTCGGCATCGCTGAAGAGACGTCGCACCGTCCGACGGGGGCCACCGTGGCCAACGCGCCGACCGTTGTCCGTAGTCTTCTGTTCCTCCCCGAAGCCGCAAGCCCCATGCCTCAAGCCCCAAGCCTCTTGGACATCAGTGGCCGGAAGGTGCTTGACCTCAAGCCCGGCGCGAACAACGTGCGAATGCTGCCCGCCGGAGTCTATTTCTTCCGGCAGGAGATCGGCAGTCGGACGGACAAGATCGTGATTTCAAGATAGGAGGAAAACGTGAGAAAAGAGACCGTTGTTCTACTCTGCCTGCTGCTCTCGCTTGGTTCCGCCCAGTGGCTGGAGCGCCAGGTCGTGATTGGCGACACCCTCGGCGGGATCGGCGGCACCAGCGGCATCGTCGTGAATCCGGTGTCCGGCAACGTCTACATCGAATCCGACCCCGTTCAGATATTCAATCCCGTCACTCTTGAGAAACTCCGGGGACCGAAGGACGCAGCGGGCACGGTGGTGTTCTGCCCCTCCATCGGCAAAGGGTACGTTCTGGACGATTCACTGCTCATACTGGATGCTGCCGCCGACACGGCAGTCGGCAAGGCCGTCCTGCCCTTCGCCTTCGTACCGGACGTGGCCGCCTGGTGTCCGACGCCGGGCCGGCTTTACCTCGGTAGCTCGTACCACTTCACTCGGTTGGTCGTCTTCGATCCAAATGGCGACTCCGTCACGAAGACCATCGAGCTTGGGCACCCTGTCGGGGCGCTGGCGTGGGACTCGGTCCGGAACCGTTTGTACATCGGAACGGCTTCGGACACGGGCCAGCTGCGGGTTCTGGACTGCAACGCCGACACCCTGCTTCCGGACGTGCCTATCGGCACGAATCGCATCATTTCTCTCACCTTGAGCACCGGTTCCAACAAGCTCTACTGCGCTGGCAACGGACATGGAAACGTGTTCATCGTGAGCACTGATTCTCTCACCGCCATCGGTATCGTTCCCGGGCTCCGGCCGGGCAGCGGTTACGTCTACAGCCCGGCCACCGACCGGCTCTACTGCCCCGGCAGAGACACCCTGTTCGTGGTTGACTGTCAGGGCGACACGATCCGGACTCGGCGCTGCGTGCCGGCTGCTCTCCCGGCTGTCAGCAGTCTGGACGGCAAGGCGTATCTTGGCCGCAGCGACTCTGCGCAGATCCAGGTGTTGGACTCGAACGATTCGGTTGTCGGCTCGATACCAATACCGACCGCGCCGACCTGCCCCATCGTAGCACTGCGATTCTGGCCCGGCCGCAACCAGCTCTATGGAGTGGCGTCCAAGGACGACCTGGCCTTCGTCATCGACGCTGCGGCTGACACGGTTGCCGGCAAGGTCAGCTACGCTGTCTACCGGCCTGAGAGGATGGTGCACAACCCGGCCGGTAACAAGCTCTACGTGCTCTCATCGAGGCGCAGCGACGTGCTGGTCCTGGACAGCACATTCGGACCTCCGAAGCGCATACTCGGAGCAGCCGGCACCTATTCCGAGCTGGTGCTGGACCCGGCGCTCAATCGGCTCTACGTCACCTACCGCCACGAGCTGCGTGTGGTCGACTGCAACACCGACTCGTTGGTCCTGAACTTCCACATGCACGGGGCCAACGACGACATACCCGTACTCGTTCCCTACCTCAGCAAACTCTACGTCTTCTTCGGGGTCACCGAAGTCGGCGACTCCGTATACGCCTACGACGGGCTGAGAGAGCGGCTGTCCTCGGCAATCTATCTGACCGACGCTGTGACTTGCGCGGTCTACGACCCGCGCTCCAACCGCATCTTCTTTGGCAGCAATGCCGCGCCAACCATCCGCGTCCTAGACCCGCTGACCGACTCGATAGTCAAGACATTCGACCTCGGAGGACGCTCCTATCGAGGAAAGATGGCGCTAGACGTCGACCTCGGCCGCCTCTACTACACCGACTACAAACTTGGCCTGTTCACGATTGACGTGCTCGCCGACTCGGTCCTTGCCTCAGAGAGCCTGCCCTGGAAGATCGACACCATGTTTCTGGACCGTCGGCTGCAGAAGCTCTACTTGTGCAGTGAGGATACGGCCAGGGTGCTCGTCTTTGACTGCCGCAAAGGCTCAATCGTCGACACCATCCATGCCGGCTACCGGTATGACGGGCTGCTGAACGAACGGAACGACAAGCTATACCTGAGGTATGGCGCCGTGGTGGACTGCCGCTACGACTCAGTGGTGACGATGCTTCCCGACTCGCTCAGCCCGCGCAGCATGGCGTGGGACGCGATTGACAATCGGGTGTTCCAGGCGACCACGAGCAGGCTGTACGTCTACCGCGATGACCCCTACGGTATCGAGGACCAGATGGTCGGAGTTCCTGCGAAGCGGCACGCCACCATCGTCCGCGGCGTCCTCTTCCTGCCACGGGACATGACCGAATTGCCCGGCAATTCGGATCGTGTCCCAAGGCCGATTCTGCTCGATATCACCGGCCGGAAGGTCCTTGACCTCCAACCAGGCGCAAACGACGTGCGGGCGCTGGCGCCCGGGGTGTACTTCATACGTGAGGGAGTAGGGAGGAGTGAGCAGGGAGGAGCCGGAATCCGCAAGGTCGTGGTGACGAGGTAGCAGAAGAATGGAAAGGATGTCGAAATGAAGCCAACCGCGTTGCTTCTGTTTCTTGCCACCATTGCCCTTGCTTCCTTCGGGCCTGCGGTGCGCATCTCTCAGCAGAATCTACCCAATCACAGTTGCTACAATTGCGCGATAAGCATCGGCCCGAGCGCGCCTTCGGGTCAGCCGATCTATGTTGTGTTCCAGGACGATTCGGTAGCGGGCATCAGCGGTGTTCGCGCCGATATCATGTTGCAGAAGTCCACCAATGCCGGCAGGACCTGGCTGCCCACGGACCTGTTAGTGGCGCGCGGTACCCCGGGTGCATTTGACCCAGACATCACGACCGACGCAGACGGCAATGTCTATATCGTGTACCAAATCTGGCATCCCGAAACGACCGTTGTGTATGACCACCATCTCATGTGCGTGCGCTCGAGTGACGGCGGCGCCACGTGGTCCGCGCCGGCCAGAATTGATGATGACTCTATTAGAATGATCGGCCGCATCCGTATTGCCGCGGACTCGGCCGGCAATCTCTTGTGCGCCTGGAACGACTGGCGGACGGGAAGCAACCACATCTGGTCGTCCGTCTCCACCGACTGTGGAGCGACATGGAACCAGAACGTGAGAGTGTGCGACGACACGACGAACACTGACTGTTACCACGCAGACGTCTTTGTCCAACCGGGAACGAACCACTACCTCGTGGCTGCGGACGCCTACCGCTGGGTAGGAAGTTACCTCAGACCCTGCGCATTTCTGTACCGCTCGACCGACTGTGGTCAGACCTTCGAGGCCGGTGTCCAGCTCGATACGTGGAACTGGGCCGCCGGGGGTCCCCATGTCATCGCCGACCGGGATCATATCATCTGCGACTACTTCGGGAATGGACGGGCCGTCCGGGACACGACTGTCGCCGAGGCCCGAACATACTACACGCAGGGCGATTCCTGGGGAACTCCCGCACCGATGACCAATCTCGACTCTCTCCAAGAGCTATACTACGGCGGAGCACTTGCCCTCTCCAGCGACGGCCGCGTCCACACTGCGCTGATGGTCGACGACACTGCGCTTGGCTACGACATATACTACACGTCCTCGTCGGACCATGGCGTCTCCTGGTCCGACATCGAGCCCGTCTACATAGACAGCGCCCAAGGCAACTGGTATCCGGAGATCGGCGCCGACTCGGCCGGCCATGCATACGTCGTGTGGTACAGCCCCTCCGTTCAGAGCGGCAAGGTCTGGTTCTCGACCAACCGCCCGCTAGCCATTGCCGAAGAGCCGTTGAAGCCATCCATTGGCTCGCAGGCGTCCGCAACCCTGATCCGCAACGTGCTGCTAATGCCCGAAGCCACAAGCTGCAAGCCTCAAGCTGCAAGTTTGCTGGACATCAGCGGGCGCAAGCTGAAGGACCTTCACCCGGGCGCAAACGACGTCCGCAGCCTGAGCCCGGGCGTGTACTTCATCAGAGAGGGGCTAGGGATTAGGGGCGAGGGGCTAGGGAAGACCCGGAAGATTGTCCTGACCGAATAGGCCAAGCGTCCTCCTTTCCAAAGGCTGCCCGCGTCGTCGCGAGCAGCCTTCTTCGTTGCTGCTGGTGTGCGGCAGACAAGGTCAGCCAGCGCTTACGGCGTTGGGGTAGAAGCGTCGAAGACCTCCGTGCGGATTCGGGCGAGGACGGCTGGGTCGAGTCCGCGGTTCGCCCATTTGTCGAGCAGGACCTGGGCCTGAAGCGCGAAGCTCTCGCCGGAGATGCCCTGCTGCCGCGAGAGCTTGTAGAGCTGCCGCGCGTAACTCAGGTACGCAACATAGAAGATGGTGTGCACTCCGGCAGCGTTGAGCGTCTGCCGCGCCTTGGTCTCCATCTCGCAGAGGCTCGCGATTGCGGCCTCGTAGCGCTTGAGCATGTCCGGTCGCCTGTCGTCGAGTATCTGCTTCACCCTGGCGGTGTCGGTCTTTATCTGCCAGTTCATCCGTCGCTGATTCGGGTCAGTCATGAGAACTCCTCTCAGGTTTGCGGTCATCAGGGTCAGTCGCACTCTGCGGCCACGGCCCCTCACTTAGTTATGTGTCCGCCGGGAGCACTATCTGCTCAAGAATCTTCTCTCTCCGGCACAGCCGAGCTGTGCATCCATGGCCCCTCATATAGCTATACGCATCTCGAAGGCGGATTTGTTAAAGGACCTTCATCTTCTCTGGGCCCGTTCACCTAACTCATTTTGCCACAGCGCGTTAGTAAGACCTTCCATTTGCGGCCGGCTGGAAATGACGCCTCGCGAGTCGCCCTCGGAACCGTTCCGGGAACGGTTCGGGGGGCGGTTCCGACGGGGATTGTCCAAGGGACATTCGCGGCCTTTCCCGGTGGGATTTCTCAGGCGGTCTGCGAGAGGGTTGGGAAATGGACTCGCGGGCCGGTAGGCACGGTGACATACGACCTGACCGGGAGCGCGGTTTTCTGCGCGAGCCCCAGAGCGACCTCCGACGTGACCCGAAGTGGGACTCGGACGAGGACGTGAGAGGGGACTCCCGCGGTGACTTTGACGGCGACCTGCAAGCCACCTCGGGTGAGTCCGGAGGGCCATCGATGGAAGATGCGTCACGCTTTGATATGATATGGACGTGAGTGTCGTAACCGTTATCGGCGCCGGGCTGGCCGGTTGTGAGGCGGCGCTGCAGTGTGCGAGGCGAGGCGTGCCGGTTCGGCTGCTGGAGATGCGGCCGGAGAGGATGACCGAGGCGCACGAGACCGGCGACGTGGCCGAGCTGGTCTGCTCCAACTCGCTGAAGTCGGACGAGCCGACGAACGCGCACGGACTGCTCAAGGCCGAGCTTCGGGTCTTGGGTTCAATCCTGCTCGAGTGCGCGGAGCGGGCGAGGGTTCCGGGCGGGAAGGCACTGGTCGTAGACCGGCGGCGGTTCTCGGCTGAGGTGAAACGTGCATTGGACGATGCCGGCATAGAGGTCGTACGGCAGGAAGTGACGGAGCCGGATTTCGCCACCAAGACACCAAGACACGAAGCGTCCGCAGATGGCGTAGATGAGGGCCGAGGAGAATCATCCACAGATTCCACAGATGATACAGATGAGAGAGAACCGAATGAACATGACACGGACGTTACGGTCATCGCGACGGGGCCGCTGACTTCACCGTCGATGGCCGACGCGTTGCAGGCGCTGCTTGGAACTGATCGTCTGTTCTTCTACGATGCCATTGCGCCGATTGTCAGCGCCGAGTCGCTCGACATGAGCCGGGTCTTCGAGGGTTCGCGCTATGGCGCGGGCGACGTGGAGAAGCTGGATGTCAGGTGTGAGATGTCAGACGTGAGAAGTGAGGAAGCCCGGACGCGGACGGTCTCGGGCTATCTGAACTGCCCGATGACGGAAGAGGAGTACGGCCGGTTTGTGGATGCGCTTGTCACGGCGGAACTGCATCCCCTGCACGAGTTTGAGGACCCCAAACAAGAACATCCACAGATTACGCAGATTACACAGATTGCCGGGCAGCAACCTCCGGCCCCGCAGCAAGGACCAGGAACCAGGAACGAAGAACCAAGAACTTTCTATGAGGGGTGCCTGCCGGTGGAGGAGATTGCCCGGCGTGGGAGGCTGGCGCTGGCGTTCGGGCCGATGAAGCCGGTGGGGCTCGTCGACCCGCGCTCACTCGGTCAAAACGGGGACAGTCCCTGGGAGTCGCACAGGGCCCTGCGAAGGGACAGTCCCCATTTTGACGGTCACGTCCCCAGGCGGCCGTTCGCGGTCGTTCAGCTCCGACGCGAGAACGCCGAAGGAACGATGTACAATCTCGTTGGATTCCAGACCCGGTTGAGGCAGGGGGAGCAGGAGCGTGTGTTCAGGATGATTCCCGGCTTGGAGAAGGTCACGTTCCTGCGGTTTGGCAGCATCCACCGTAACACTTTCCTCGATTCGCCGAAGGTGCTGTTGCCGACGCTGCAGACGAGGGCAAGTCCGGACCTGCTTGTCGCCGGGCAACTGACCGGTGTGGAGGGCTATGTTGAGTCCATAGGTGCGGGTCTCGTTGCCGGCGTCAACGCCGCACGGTTGGCCAGCGGGAGCGGTCCGGTCGAGGTGCCGCGCGAGATGATGCTCGGAAGCCTGCTGCGGTACATCAGCGGCGGCGCTTTGGAGTGCGGGAGCACAGCTCCCGCTTTGCCTGAGTCCTTCGGAAAAGCGGCAGCTTCGCTGCCGCACTCCAAACGTTTCCAGCCGATGAACGCCAACTTCGGGTTGCTGCCGGGGATCGGCCGGCTTGGGACACGATCCCAATTCCCGGGCGGAATTGGGTCATGTCCCGCGCCGCGGCTGCGTGGGCGGGAGAAGCGCCGGGCGCTGGCCGAGCGCGCACTGGAAGCGGCTCACGCGTTTGCCTTGACTCTTGTCGAGAAGCGGGCATGATTGCCGGTCGGAACTGAAAGGAGCACCGCCATGGACAATACCAAGTCATTGCCGGAAAAGGCTACCGAGATGCTCGGCTGGACGTGGCCGCAGTTCGAGCCGTACTACGCTGAGCTGGCCGGACGCGCGCTGTCGGCCGCGAACGTCGAGGCGTTCCTCGACGACTGGACCCGGCTCAGCGACCGGGTAGACGAGGTCGGAACGCGGCTGAACATCGCCAAGGATGTGAATACGGCGGACAGAGAGGCGGAGCAGCGCTTCAACCGCTATCTCGAGGAGATCTACCCGAAGGCGGCCGAGGCGGAGCAGAAACTGAAGACGAGACTGCTTGAGAGCGGGCTCAAGCCCATGGGTTTCGAGCGGCCGCTGCTCCGTATGCAGGCCGACGCCGCGATCTTCCGCGAGGCAAATCTGTCGCTGAAGGTCGAGGTCGAGAAGCTCTGCACCGAGTACTCGAAGATAATCGGCGGCCAGACCGTGGAGTGGGAAGGCAAGGAAGTCACCGTTACCCAGCTCCGACCGGTTTTGATGCAGACCGACCGGGTGCGGCGCGAACAGGCTTGGCGGCAGATAGCGGCAAGGCAGTTGAAGGACCGGGCCGCGCTGAACGAGCTGTGGCAGAAGATGCTCAAGTTGCGGCTCGCGATGGCGGCGAACGCCGGCTACTCCGACTACCGCGCCTTCCGCTGGCAGGAGATGCACCGCTTCGACTACACGCCGGAGAACTGCAAGCAGTTCCAGCAGGCGATCGAGCAGGCGGTGGTGCCCGCCGCCGCGCGCATCTACGCCCGCCGGGCCAAGCAGCTTGGACTGGCAGTTCTGAAGCCGTGGGACCTGGACGCGGATCCGCAGGGCCGTGCGCCTCTCGCCCCGTTCAAGAACGTTGACGAGTTCAAGTCCGGGGTTTCCTCTATCCTCAATCAGGTCGACCCGCAGGTCGGCAGCTACTTCCAGACGATGATGAAGGAAGGGACGCTGGACCTTGAGAACCGGAAGAACAAGGCACCAGGCGGCTACTGCACGTCCTACGATACCCTGAAGCTCCCGTTTATCTTCATGAACGCGGTCGGACTCCACGGCGACGTGATGACGCTGATTCACGAAAGCGGCCACGCGACCCACGTATTCGAGGCGCGCCCGCTGCCGTGGCACCAGCAGCGTCACTCGGGGCTCGAGTTCGCCGAGGTCGCTTCAATGGGGATGGAGTTGCTCGCCGTGCCCTACTTCGCGAAGTCGAAGGGCGGGTTCTATACGGAGGATGAGGGCGCGCGTGCGCTGACCGAGAACCTGGAGAAGGACATCCAGTTCTGGCCGTACATGGCGGTCGTCGATGGATTCCAGCACTGGGTCTACGAGAACCCGCAGGCGGCGCTCGAGCCGGCGAACTGCGACAGGCACTGGACAGCACTCTGGAACCGTTTCATGACCGGCGTGGACTGGAGCGGGTTCGAGGACGTGGTCGCGACCGGATGGCACCGGAAGCTGCACATCTTCCAGGTGCCATTCTACTACGTCGAGTACGGGCTGGCGCAGCTCGGCGCCTGCCAGGTCTGGGCGAACGCGCTCAAGGACCAGGCTTCGGCCGTGGCGGCATACCGGAAGGCGCTCGCGCTCGGCGGTACGAAGTCACTCCCCGAGCTCTACGCCGCGGCCGGCGCGAAGTTCGCCTTCGATGCCGATACGCTCGGCGCAGTCATAAGGCTAGTCGAAGAGAAGCTCGCCGTGGCCTGACCGGGCGCGATTCGACGCGCATCTTGGCGGCGCTGGACGGGAGCCTTGCGTTCTTGACTTCGGCCGATTCCAGACGAAAATCACGTTGGTGAGGCATGCGCGCGGAACGGGTACATCGTGGCCGAGACGTTCCCTGATGTCGGTGACCGTCCGCGAGTTGGCTGGATAGACAAGCAAGAGGAGGTCCGTATGCACAGCAAGTCTCAGGTGTTCCTCGCCGAACTGGTGGGCACGTTCGTGCTCGTGTTCGGCGGCTGCGGCGCCGCAGTCCTTGCCGGCGCACACATCGGTTATGCGGGTGTTGCCTTCGCCTTTGGGCTGTCACTTCTGGTAATGGCCTACGCCATCGGCCCGATTTCGGGCTGCCACGTGAACCCCGCAGTCAGCATCGGCCTGGCCTTGGCCCGCAAGCTCCCCGGCGGGATGCTGTTCATCTACATCATCGCCCAGATTGTCGGCGCCATTATCGCCGGCGGGGTGCTGTTGCTCGTTGCGTCCGGCACGCCCGGGTTCAACCTCAGCCAGGGTTTCGCCGCCAACGGGTACGGCGTGCACTCCCCGGGCGGGTACAATCTGCTCGCGTGCCTGGTCGCCGAAATCGTGCTCACCTTCTTCCTGGTGTTCACGGTGCTGGGTACGACCCACCCGAAGTTCCCGGCCGGGTTCGGCGGGATACCGATCGGCTTGGTTCTGGCACTCATCCACCTCGTCGGCATCCCGATTACCAACACCAGCGTGAACCCGGCCCGCAGCATCGGCGTGGCTGTGTTCCAGGGCGGCTGGGCGCTCGCTCAACTCTGGCTCTTCATCGTCGCCCCGATACTCGGCGCGCTGCTGGCGGCGGGAATACACCAGTGGCTGCGCGCGCGGGAGTGACGGAGTCCGCTACAACGTGAACGAGTGCAAACACAGGCTGGAGAAAGGAGTACTCACGTGATCAAAGAGTTCAAAGAGTTCATCATGCGCGGTAACGTGATGGACATGGCGGTCGGTATCATCATCGGCGCCGCGTTCGGTGGAATCGTCAAGTCGCTGGTGGACGACGTCATCATGCCGCCCATCGGCCTGCTGTTGGGCAAGGTGGACTTTGCCAACCTGTTCGCCGTGCTCAAGCAGGGCGCGACGCCGGCGCCGTATGCCTCGGTAGCGGCGGCCAAGGCGGCGGGCGCGGTGACGCTCAACTTCGGGTTGTTCGTCAACACTATCATCAATTTCGCCATCGTCGGCTTTGCCATCTTCCTGCTGGTCAAGGGAGTCAACCAGCTTCGCCGCCAGAAGCCGGCCCCGGCTGCCGCGCCGACGACGAAAGACTGCCCGTTCTGCTTCTCAGCGATACCCATCAAGGCGACGCGCTGCCCGAACTGCACGTCGGAACTGAAGGCCTAGCGTCCGGATTGAACGGAAGGGAGCAAAGATGACCCGTATCGGGATACTGCTGGCATTGGTCGCAGTCCTGGCCGCGGCTGTGCCCTGGAACCTCGCACTTGACGCGAACCTGACTCTCAACCAGAACGCCTACACCGACAACTGGGGCGGCGGCGCGACCGGCCTCATGGCCTATGCGTTGACCTCAAACCTGCTGGCCGAGAAACAGCTCAATGAGAAGATGAACAGCCGGAACACCGCGAAGCTCGCGTTCGGCCAGACCTCGACTCAGGACACGAACCACACGTGGGGCGCGCTGGTCAAGTCGACGGACGAGATCAACTTCGAGTCGGTGCTGCGCATGACGCTCGGCTTCGTGGTCGACCCGTTCGCCAGCGCGCAGCTCCAGAGCCAGTTCTGGGACAAGAGCGACGCGCTACTCACCCGGTACTTCAACCCGTTGGACCTGAACGAGGGACTCGGCGTCGCCCGGCAGATTGTCAAGCGCGAGAAGACGGAGCTCGTGAGCCGGCTGGGCTTCGGCCTCAAGCAGCGGTTCAACCGCCAGGTGCTGCAGGACACGGTGACAGGCTCCCGCGCGGACAAGTTCAGCAACTACGGCGGCGCTACGTTTGCTACCGACTTCACCACGCCGCTGGCACAGGAGAAGATCACCTACACCAGCAAGCTGACTTTGTTCCAGGCCGTCTTCTTTTCCGACGCGGCGGCTGACCCGGAGGGCAAGTGGAAGGCGCTCGACGTCGCGTGGGACAACACGATAGCCGCGAGCATCACCAAGTACGTGATGGTGAACCTCACCGCGCAGTTGCTCTACGACAAGGAGATCGACACCAAGCTGCGGCTGAAGGAGACGCTGGCACTCGGCCTGACGTACAAGCTGATCTAGCGCTGCCTGCGCAAGGAACGTCACGCGGCGGGGTTCTCCCCGCCGCGTTCTGCAGACAGGGAATCGGGCGAGGATTCAACCACTAAGACACAAAGGCACGAAGAAGGCGGTTTCGGAAATCGCTCCTAAAGACCGTGGTATTCCTGGTGTCTTGGTGCCTTTGTGGTTGAACTCCTGTTTTCAATTCCTCGGTCGTCCTTGCCGGGTGTCCGACTTGCCGCTATATTGATGCCGCATGAAAGGCAGAATCGAGCTGGAGTTGCACGGGGCGAACCAGCTCTTCAACTCGATGGACCCGTCGCCGTTCGTGGACAGAGACCTGGACGGCGACGCCGAGGAGTTCATCCTCAATTGGGCGCAGGAGTATTCGCACCGCCAGCCACTGTCGCTCACCATCCATCTTGAACACATGCCGGCCGAGGACCCGACTGCGTGGATGGCCGAAGCCGTGCACAACTTCTTCTCCTATCGGGCCAATTTGAACCGACTCGCGTTCCGGCGTCTGATGGACGATGGCCGGACCAGCCTCATGGTCGGTCTGGCGTTCCTCACCGGCTGCCTCGCTATCAGCAACCTGGTTCTCGGCCACACCGCCGGCGCCTGGGCCGGGCTCGTGCGTGAGGGCCTGACTATTGTCGGCTGGGTCGCGATGTGGCGGCCGGTGCAGATTTATCTCCACGAATGGTGGCCGCTCTGGCGTCGGGGCCGAGTCCTTGCCAAACTGAGCACGATGCCGGTAGAAGTCGTCCAGAAGACGCCGCACCCGAGGCCGACCGTGCGAACCGAGGCATCCACGTGAACCGGTTCATGTGGGGACCGCGGTTCTGGTTCATCGTCTGCGCCGTGCTCGCCCTCGCACTCGACCAGGTTTCCAAGTTGCTGGTTCTCCAGCATGAGGTTCTTCACGTGCCGCGGCAGGTGCTCGGCGATGCGCTCAGGTTCACCCTGACGATGAATTCGCGGGGCTTGTTCGGGATGTCCTACGGTCCGCCCTGGATGCACTACGTCCTGCCGGCCCTGGTCGTCGTCATCGTCATCTTTCTCGGCCTGCGCAGTCCGGACCGCTGGTTCGGCATCGGTCTCGGCCTGATACTCGGCGGCGGCGTCGGCAACAACCTGATTGACCGGGTCCGGTTTGGCGCGGTCGTGGACTTCATCGACATGGGATTCGGCAACACCCGCTGGTACACCTACAACCTCGCCGACGCGTTCGCGGTGGCCGGTGTGATAATGCTCCTCGCGCACGAATTCCTTGGTTGGGGCAAGGCCAAGCCCGCCGCCGCTGCCGACTCGAAGGCCCGCGAACCGTCAGTACCCGAGCGAACTTGACGGCCGGCAGGCGATGGCCGAGTAGATGCCTGGCCCGATAGTCATCGTCCCCTACGACCCGCGCTGGCCAGAGTGGTTCGGGAAAGAGAACGTACTGGTTCGCGCTGCCCTCGGTCAGAGCATGCTCGGCATCGAGCACATCGGCAGCACCTCGGTGCCCGGGCTCGGCGGCAAGCCGACCGTGGACATGATGGCGGGAGTTGCGGGCAGGAACGAAGCGGATGCGGTCCTGCCGGTCTTGGCCCGAATCGGCTACACCGATGTCACGCCCGAGCCCGACGACCCGGACTGGTACTACTGCGTCGGCAAGGGCGGCGGCACCGTCCGCCGTTTCCACCTGCACCTTGCCCGCTACGGGAGCGGATTCTGGCACCGGCACATCGTCTTCCGGGACTTCCTGCGCATCCATCCGGACGCGGCCGAGGAGTACCTTGAATTCAAGAAGGCGCTGGCAGAGCGCTGCCGCGAGGAGCGTATGACATACTGCACCGCCAAGACGGGGTTCGTCTGCTGGGTCGAGGTGCAGGCCGCGGGCGTGAGCATGGCTCAGATGGTCGAGCCCGACATCGCCGCTATTGCCCACACGTTCGAACGCTGGCACAAGACCGTGAGGCAGTACGAGGAGTACTACGTCCAGCAGCAGCGCCGGGAACGGGATGTGCTGGTCTCGAAGCTTGGCGGCGCGGTCGTGGGGTATGTGACGCTTCTGAGTGTATCCGGATACCCTCCTTTTCGGGAACAGGGGATACCGGAAGTCGCCGACCTGAACGTCATTGAAGAGCACCAGCGCAAGGGCATCGGCTCGGCGCTCGTCCATGCTGCCGAACGCCTGGCGCGTGCCCGCGGATGCACCGCGTTGGGCATCGGCGTCGAGCAGTCTCCGGCGTACGCAGCGGCCAACCGTCTCTACCCGCGCCTCGGCTTTGAGCCTGACGGCCGCGGCATCACAGCTCACGACAGCGAGCTTCATCTCCTGAAGCCTCTTCACTGACCCTGCTGGTCGTGCAGGCGAGGGCCGCACGGCAGCACATTTGCTCAAACTGCGGCGGGAGCGGTCATCCATCTCGAGAGACGGCGCGGCGCTCCCACGCTGTCTCCGATCTCGACCGAACGTCTCCTTGGTCTTGCGTTGGACGTCGCGAAGTACCCGTCGAAGTTCGCGCGGAAGTACCGGCAGAGGGACCGTTAGCTGCGTGTTCACTTGCGTCAGCAGTTGCGTCCTTCGTTCCATCTCGACCTGAACCTCGACCTCAATCCTTAGCTCTTTCTGTAGCTGTACCGCGAGTTGCTCGCGAAGTCGTGCTAATCGTTGTTCCGGCAGTTGTTCGCGGCGTTGTTCGACTCGATGCTCGTGTCGATGCTCGCGTTGTTGCACGTTTCGGTGGATTCCGCGCTGCGTCGGCAGAGGCTAGGGGGGAGGCGGCCTGTGGGCCGTGGAGTGGGCGGCAGAATTGTGGTCGAAGACTGCTCAACCACTACATGTAGATGTCGTCTCGTATGTCTGATGCGTCCACTGGCCAACCAGAAGGGCGGACCTTCGCCCGCCCCTCTTTCTGCTAACTGCTCACTCCTACCGGCTAACTCACCCTCATCTCGTCACCACGACCTTCCTGACAGCTTGAGCTCGCGCCTGCGCCTCCCGCACGAAGTACACCCCCGGCGCCAGCGCCCGTACATCATTCGCGCCTAACCTCAGGTCCAGCACCTTGCGCCCACTGATGTCGCGGAGCGAGCTTGTGCTTGCGCTTGGACACTCTGGCAGGAACAGCACGCTGCGGACTACGGTTGTGAACGGCTGCGCGCTGACGCTAGGCTCCGGCGGCCCTTCGGCGATAGCTAGCGGGTTGTTGGTAGCGAACCAGATGTAGCCACGCTCGCCGTCGAAGTCCTCCCAGACAACGTAGGCGTGTCCGGCCGAGTCGGCGCCGATGTCCGGATACCAAGTGCGCGCGGTTGTGTCCTCATTGACGAGTTCAAGGTCTGACCAGGAGACGCCGTGGTCCGAGGAATATACGTAGTATGTGAGGTAGGGTTCGCCGTTACTGTTCCCGATCATCAACGCGGTGTGCACGCCGCCGTCGCCGGAAAGGGCAAGTGTCCCGCTGTAATATAGCTCATGGAGAGAGTCGAGATTGGTGATCGTTACGGGACTGCCCCAGGAATCGGCCTGCGTGTAGAACGTGCGGGACTCGGCGAACAACGGCGAGCTGAACCCTGTGCTGCCAAAGTAGTCGCAGATGATGTGGTCCCGGTCGGCGACGACGTGAGGGGACCAGGCGGCCCAGTTGAACGTGTCGAGCTGGACTCCGGGCTGGAAGGTCTGGCCGCGGTCGGTCGAACGATACAGGAAGGCGCAAGGTATGACATGGCCTCCGAACCAACGGGAGGCCTCGGCGGCCACAAGGTACTGGTTGGTTCCCGGTTGGACAAAGACATCCGGTTGGTAGCAGTCGTGGTTCGTCGTGTCGTCGTCCACTTGTACGTTCCGGCCCCACGTCGCGCCCCCATCTGTTGATACCGATGACCAGATGTGGCCACTTCCCGTTCGCCAATCATTCCACGCGCAGAACAGGTTGCCGGCCGTGTCTGCGGCAATCGTGGCACTGCCGATCGTTGCGTCCAGGCCGTCGTCATTGACCTTGGAGGGAGCGGACCATGTAGTCCCGCCGTCGCTTGAGCGCACGCACACGATCTCTGTGTGGCCAGTCGTGTCAGTGAAGAGATACAGGATATAGACGTTGCCGTCCGGATCGGTCGTGATGTCGGGATAGAACGCGTAGCGTTCTCCGCGCCGAATCAACAGATCCTCGGCCAGCCAGGTTCTGCCGCCATCGGTGGACTTCTGAAACCAGATGTCGGCGCGAACGCCCATCGTGCAAGAATCGTCCTGAAATACGACGTAGAGCGGCGGACTCGACGGCGCACCCGGGCCGACCGCAATCGCGCAATAGCAGAGAATGTGCGTAGGAAGGTTCTGATGGTCAACGCGGACGTTCGGCCCGAACGATGCAAGGGCAACTGCGGCAATGAACAGCAGGAACAGAGGGCATTTCCTGACGGCCATCGTACTCCAATCTCGGAGGGGCGGGATGCCCCGCCCCTCCAATTCTTGAGCCTATCTAAGGACTGACTTCAGACGGACCTGCCCGCTGCCCATGTCGAGCAGCACAAAGTAAGCCCCGGCGGCGAGCTTCCGACCTCCGCGGCCCTGATCCCAGCTCAGCCGGTGCGTGCCGGGCACTGCACGACGGGTACTCCCCAGGACCAAATGCGTTCATCAGCGCTGCAGAACGACTCGCGCAGTGACGTGCTCCCCGCTGACGTCGCAGCGAATCATGTATGTCCCAGACGGTAGAAGTTGACCCGCATCGTCTCTGCCATCCCAGACCGTGATTGACTGACGATTCGCGGCAAGCGTTCGCACGAGTCGCCCCTGAACGTCGTAGACACTCAGAGCGTGTAGCCCGGAATCCCCTGCCGAGAGGCTTATCCTAGTGCTGGCCGAGAACGGATTCGGAGCGCATGTGACCGAGAGGACCGGCTTGCGAGACGGGCTCGTCGTGGGTTCTGCTACCCCCACATTCCCATTCTCGTCGGTCTTTATGAGATAGAAGTCCGACCTACCCGTACCGAAGGAGTATGTCTGTCCACCAATGATGTAACCGCCATCGGACGTCTGATGAACCGAGTAGCCGACGTCGAAGTCCGCGCCACCAAAGGTCCGGGTCCACAGAGTGTCTCCACTGACATCAGTTCTAACCAGCAAGACGCCGGGGAGGATACCGGTCGTATCCTGAGCTTGGCAGCCTCCAACAATGATGTAGCCGCCGTCCGCTACCTGCTCGGCCGAGCTAGCCTCCAGCCACCATCCTGGCTCGCCAATCGTCTTTGTCCACAGTGTGTCGCCGCCGGCGTCGGTCTTGATGAGATAGAACTGCGGCGAGACCGAGTACGACCACGTCCAGCCCGCGACCATGTAGCCTCCATCCAACGTCTGAAGTACCGAGAGACCGTAGTCTAGCGAATCACCGCCGAAGGTCCTTGTCCACAGCGTGTCCCCTCTTGAATCAGTCTTGATGAGCCAGACGTCCTGGCTACCCGCGCCGAAGGACCGCGTGTTTGCAGCGACAATGAAGCCGCCGTCGATGGTCTGCTGGACGGAATTGCCCTCGTCATCACCGGTCCCGCCAAAGGTCTTTGTCCAGAGCGTGTCCCCAATGGAATCGGTCCTGATGAGCCAAGCATCATTGCCACCTGCGCCGGAGGATGAGGTAAGTCCCGTGACAACATAGCCGCCGTCGGCGGTCTGCGCTACTGACGAGCCCACGNNGGGCCGCCGAAGGTCCTTGTCCACTGCGTGTCGCCATGCAGATCCGTCTTGACGACATAGCAGTCAAAGCCGCCTGCCCCGAACGACTCCGTTACCCCCGCAAGAATGTAGCCGCCGTCGGCCGTCTGCGCTACTGACGAGCCCACGTCATCGTGCGGGCCGCCGAAGGTCCTTGTCCACAGCGTGTCGCCATGCAGATCCGTCTTTACGACATAGCAGTCAAAGCCGCCTGCCCCGAAAGACTCCGTTACCCCCGCAAGAATGTAGCCGCCGTCGGCCGTCTGCGCGGCTGAAAAACACAAGTCATCGGCTGGGCCGCCGTAGGTACGTTCAAAGACGATGGGAGAGCCTTCGGAACAGACTGGCAGAAGGACCGCGATCAGCGCTGCCACGATGAAAGCGCGGCTAGAGTGGAAACGACGCATCACTACCTCCTGGTTTGCGTCTTGAAAGTGATCTGGAATGGACCAGTGACATATCTTGTTTGCTAGCAGCTTGGCTGCCAGCAGGCAAGAGGGGCGGCTGCGTAGCCGCCCCTCTGCGTTCTGACGCCGGTCTCTCATCATCCCGAACGGCTACGCTACCAGGTTATAGGCCCCACGCGGGTGCGCAGAAAGTCCGGGCCATTCCAATTGTGCCAGCCTATCTGCGTCCAAGTCCAGGAGTTGCCACTGCCATACGACCATGAGTTCGCCCAGAAGATTCGCCAGCCCCAAGCAGACTTCCAGCCTGGGAACCAGCCCCCGCCCTGTAGTTGAGGGCATATCGTTGAGTCATTGACGGCCACGACGCCGGGAGCTGTGTACCGACCAGTGACTGACTGGACTTGCACGCGCTTGAGTTTGGGAGTCGAGTAGCTGGTGGTGATGGTCGAGCCCCAGTAGCGATTGCGCCAGAAGTCAGAATGCCAGTCCGAGTACGTTCCGGGGCTGGCGACGAGTTCTGACGGAGCGAGTAGACCTATGCCATGGATGTAGGCCGTGTCCGTTTCCTCGTAGCCGTCCGGGGCGCTGATTGCGGAGTCGGATTCGATCTCGATGATCTCTGCCTGCCAGACAGGATCTTCGCTTCCTTCCGCAAGTTCGTCGCTGTAGTCTGGGTTCTCATTGATGAAGAAGTACGTGGTACTTCCCATCAGTGTTGCCGGCATGGTTGCTGCGATTAGCACGCAGCAGAGAGTTGTTCTGAGCATAGATTCCTCCTTGTGGTTTGTGGTTTGCTCAGATGCGCGCACTTGCGCGTCTTTTCCCCCGGCGTTTGATTCCCTTGGGCAGCACAGAGTTCATCTCTGAACCTGATTGTTCCTGGCCGGGAGTTTCAGGTGCTGCCCCTTGGGTTTGTTGGCCACGTTGGAGCACGAGCAGTGCGCAGCGTAACTGAGCCGCACAGCCGCCAAACCGTGGCTAGGTTTTCGTGTGAGAATGATGCGATCGCGCGGACCGCGAATGCGGATATGGACAGGCTCGGGCCTCCGATCTCCGATGCTATTCAGACGTCGGATGGCGCCTGGCTGGTGATCTCGTCCATTCATCTTCCGCTATCTCCAGCTAACATTCACATTCTAGTCCGCCCCCGCCGAAGTCAAGAAGAGCCGAGGAGCAGTTTTCTCCCACACGAGACGCTCAATGCGTTGCTTACGCGTCTGACCGTCCGGTCGCAACAGGCGACTCTGGAGGACTCAGGACTGAGGATAGGGGAGTGTGGCCGGAGGGTGAGATCGAGGGTGAGGCCGACGTGCAGGAGGAACAACAGGACATCGGCCAGCGGGGTCGCCGCCTAAACCCGATTCAGGCACGAGGGACTGAGAAGAGACGGGCGAGCTAGTCGTGGCGGGAGCCGTCGTAGCGGTAGTGGCCGATGACCGGCCAGTTGAACAGGCAGTCCTCGAGGTCCGGGCCGCGCTGGTTCCGGCCGATGTTGTGGACAACCAGCGGAGCCTTAGCAGTCGACTCCGGCTTCCACACCACTATGCCGATATGTGTGAGGCCCGGGGCAAGCTGCCACGCAACAACGTCACCGGCGCGATAGCTCTCAGGCGAGTCTGACACGGCCAGCGCCGCGCCTTGCCGCTTGAAGAACTTCATCAGGTTGGGCACCCGCCGATGGTCGATGCTCGCGTCGGCACGCGTGATGCCGTAGCTCCGCGGACTGCCTGCAATATCCTCGTGGACGAGTTTCTGCAAGTCCACGCCAACGCGGCGATAGGCGCGGATGATAACGTCCGTGCACACTCCGATGCTCTCAGGCACGTCGCCGTTCGGATAGGGCATGCGATAGTAGGACGCGTCGTACCAGACCCGATGCTCCAATTGCGCCAGAGCCGCCTCGGCTAGACGGTCGGAGAAGGTCGATTCAGCCTGAGGCGCAACAGGTTGAGCTAGCAGCAGCAGAACCAGAGCCAGCGGCACAAGGGAAGTGTACAGCGGGCGAGACGGCAGTAAAGCGCTCTTTGACTTTCGTCCGAACCGGGCGAGAATCCTGCCATGGACATCCGCAGCGTGACTCCGACCATCTGCCGGCTGATGGGCATCGACCCGCCATCAGTGTGTACGGCTCCGGTGCTTGAGCTTGTGCTTGCGCTTGCGCCTGCCAGGGTTGAGCGCGTGCTCGTCTACGCGGCGGATGCGATTGGCCGCGTCTTCCTCGACAGCCACCCTGACTTGAAGAGGCGGCTGGTCGCGGCCTCAGACGTGCAGGTCGATCTGCGGGCGATGTTCCCGCCCAAGACACCGGTTTGCTTCGCCTCGATGTTCACCGGCGCTCTGCCTGAGGTCCACGGCATCCGCAAGTACGAACGACCGGTCCTGACCTGCGACACGCTCTTCGACGTGCTCGCGCGCAGGGACATGACCGAAATCGCGGGGACTGTACCGGACTGCGGCGCTCCGAGCGCCGGGGACTGTCCCCCTCCGGCGATTTCGGATCGTGTCCCGAGCGACGGCGGCCACCGCGTCACCATCGTCGCCGTCAAGGACTGCAGCATGGACATTATCTTCCGCAGTCGGCCGATTGACTACTTCAGCGAGGAAGACGACGCAGCCGTGTTGCGGCGGACGTTGTCTCTGCTGAGGGATGACCGACACGACTTCATCGTTTCGTACAACCAGGAGTACGATGACACGCTGCATGCGACCCGGCATGACGGGCCGGAGGCGGTCGCAGCGGCCCGGAGGCACGTGGAGACATTCATGACCCTGTGGCAGGCGGTCGAAGACCGCTGGGCCGAGCATAACCGGGCGCTCGTATTCGTCTCTGACCACGGCGCTCACTATGATGCAACGAAGGGCAAGGGCGACCACTGCGAGGACATCCCCGAGGACATGGACGTCCTGCACTTCTGGCGAGTCCGTCCAGCTTCGTTGGCTGCAGACCCGACCGGCCGGGCGTGAAGGTCTTGGGCCTCTGCGTCAGCCCGACTGAACGGTGGTCTTCCCGCCTCGGGTTTTGCATTCCACTCCGCCAGCCGATTGACATCAGCTCTGGCCGGCCATAGAATGCAGGTGATATCCGACCTATTCGGGTTCTGCTACTGCCGGAGCGAAGGCGCGTACACGGCGAGCCGCACGCTCAGGCGCATATGGATGACGTCGAGGAGACGCAGCGACTCGATACGGTCGAACAAGGTGACACAGAGAAGACCTGTCCGCGTTTGGGACAATCGCGACAAGCAGCCCTCAGCAGAAGGGCAACTATCGCTTTCCATCATCCAGGGAGAATCCTGGTTCCCTTCATCGAAGGTCTCAGACATCCCGCTCATGCCGCCGTCCGTCTGGCGGACGGCTTGTTTTCGGCGGATGGAAGACAGGAGGTAAGCATGCACCGGAAGCAGCGTTGCAGCGTGTTCCCCAGGTGGTCGCGCCCGTTCTTTTTTCTGTTACTGGTTGTCGGAATCGGTACGTCCCGAGCACAAACGGGGCGTGGCCCGGCACTGGTGCTGAAAGGCATCGCCCAGTATCAAGATAGCGCCCTGTTCAGGTCCGCCATAGCGACGCTCGAGGAAGCGTTCAGGTTCGACCTCAATCCCCGCGATTCCACCCGTGCTTATCTGTATCTGGGTTTCTCGCACTTCAAGCTTGGGCAGCAGAAGGACGGAGACAGGTTCTTCAGGGCTGTCGCCCGGCGGGATGCCGGTGCGAAGCTGCCCGAGGGGGCAGACGAATTCGCGGACCGCTTTCAGCGTACCAAGCAACAAGTGAAGGAGGAACCCGATGCGCCGGTCGAAGAGCCGCTGACTCCTCGGACGGAAACGCCGCCAACTCCGACGCCCAGGCCGAGCTCCGAAAGCGTCTATGTGAAGGTCCCGGTGTATGTCGAACCACGATTCGGCAACTACCTGGCAGGGGCGTCCGGAGGGGCGGTCCTGGGTTTGGCGTCGTACTTCGCGTCGGTGCTGTTTGACAACATGGCCGCGGACAAGGTCAGGGCCTTCACGCTGACGGGCGACTCGGCTTATGCTCAGGAACTGAAGGCCGAGGCGTCGCAGTATCGTACTCTGGGTGACGTCTTCTACTACTCTTCGTATCCACTGATAGCGGTCGGGTTCTACCTTGGTCTGAAGGCATCGGAGCGGATTTTCCCCGCGAGACTTTCTTTTCTGAAAGGTGACAGCCCGACCAGAGTCTGCTGTTCGCTGGACAAGGATTTGAGTCTTTCCCTCGGCATAAGGAGGAGCATATGGTAAGACGTGTCCTGGTTTCGTTTGCCGGATTGCTGTTCGCTGTTGTGCTCGTCGTCTGTGCCTGCCGGTCTGAGCTGAACTTCCCGCCGAGACTCGTGGTGGCACCGGTCTCAGACACCGCTCGGGTGATCGGGGCGCTCCCCTATGCCGGCGCCGTGTACATAAGCAAGAACGGTTATCGGGCTTTTGACCTAGATGCCATTGTTACGGACGAGGATGACGCGGACTCAACCATCAGTTGGTCACTTTCACCGGGTCCCGACCTTGAGGTGAGGCTGCAAGGTGATACCGCGAGAATCGGGCCGGTCCCAAATCGGGTCTGTTCGAGCTACGTCGTCTTCACCGCCACAGACCCGGGAGGCTTGAGCACCAGCAGGACATGTCCGATCGTGGTCTTTGAGTTCCTGATGCTTCTGGATTCGATCGCGGCAGCCCCGAACAGCGTGGCAGATACGTTCCTGGAATATGACTACCGGCCGACCTTGAAGAACGGGCTCGTTTGGGACCCGCCGGTCTGCGACCCGGCCTGGCTGCCGGAGTGCTCGCTCCTGGACTCGTCCGGGGCGAAGGTGCTCAGACTGAAGAGCAGCGATTCTGTGGGGACTACCGGTGTTTACCTTAGAATCAGTGACCCGGTCAACAACGTTGATTTCCACCGCAGTGTCAAGGTGATGGTGAGATAGATATGGGCAGTATCACGCCTGGCCGCATGGCGCCGGCGCCGAGCGTGCTGTAGATGTCGAATTGAACAAGGAGAAGAAGTGAGACGCTTTGTCTTTGCGTGTGTTGCGGCTGTTGCCATGTGGGTGATTCCGGCGAGCGGGCAGACCGCCGCTGAGGCGGACAGGAGTGCTGCGGTTCCTGAAAGAAGCACGCGACTGGACGTGCGAGTGCCCCAGTTCATTGCCTACCAGGGGAAGCTGACCGATTCGACCGGGCGTCCGGTCGATGACGGCAGTTACGTGATGGTCTTCACGCTCTCCGCGGACTCCACCGGCAGTTCTTTCTGGCATGAGACCCAGACAGTAGAAACCAGAGGAGGACTTTTCAATGTACTCCTCGGCAGCAACGTTCCCATTCCCGCTGACGCTATCCCGCAAGGTGGGTGCTACCTCGGCATCAGAGTCCTGCCTTCGACAGTTGAGTTCCGCCGTCAGAGGATTGTGAGCGTTCCGTTTGCTTTCCAGGCCGACAACTCCGACAAGCTACAGGGCAAGGACACAGCCGCGCTTGACGCCAGATACGTGGGCGAGGGTCAGGCAAACTCGGTGACAACCGACATGATCGCGGACACGAACCTGACGATGGCCAAACTCCAGCGAGCCGGCGCTGGCGTGGGCCAGGCGCTTGCCTGGAGCGACTCGGGGTGGGTTCCGTCCAGTGTCAATGCAGTCAATGCCGACATGGTCGACGGCCATCACGCGGGTAACGACTCCGGACACGTTGCCGTCTCCAACGGCATCGTTTGTCGCTACCTTAACGCGGCGCTGCTGCAGGGCAAAGATACGAGCGGGTTTGTCCGCACCGGCCAGACCGACGCAGTAACCAGCACGATGATAGTCAACGGCACGGTTGTGCGGGCCGACGTGGCTGCCGGATTCAAGGCGCCGTTCAGCGACACGGCTGACTACGCCAGACTAGCGCCTGCTGCAGACAGCGCGCGGGTGGCCGGCAACTCCCACCTGTTGGAGGGCAAGGACACGACTGCGCTCTGGAACGCCAAGACGCTGCAAGGCAAGGACACGACCGCACTCGACACGAGGTATGTGAACGAGGGACAGACTGGTTCTATCACGAGCACCATGATCCGCGACACCGCCGTCGGCACGGTACACATCAGGGATTCGGCGGTGACTGCAGGTAAGATAGCCGGGGGCGCGGTTGCCTCCAACGAGATTGCCGACAACTCCATCACTGCCTCCGACATCAAGGACGGCACCATTACGTCGGCAGATATCGCGGCCAGTGGCGTCGTTGCCGGGACCTATGGTGACGGATACCATGTCGCCCGGATCACGGTTGACTCCGTTGGCCGTCTGATCGCGGCCTCGGACACGACAATTCTCGGTGCTGCGCCCAGCGGTCCGGCCGGTGGCGACCTGACCGGCAACTATCCGAACCCAGCCATCGCCAAACTACAGGGACACCAGGTCTCGGCCGCCTCTCCCAACGATGGTCAGGTCCTCAAGTGGAACGGCAGCGCGTGGACTCCGCGGTCCGACAGCACCGGTGGCGCAGCGGGGGGTGACTTGACGGGCACGTACCCTAATCCGTCGATAGCTGCGAACGCGGTGACATCGGCCAAGATACTCGACGGCACAATCGTGCGGGCCGACGTGGCTGCCAACTTCAAAGCGCCATACTCCGATACCGCCGACTACGCAGGTTCGGCACCGGCCTCGGACAGCGCGCGGGTCGCCGGGAATGCCTACTTGCTCCAGACCAAGGACACGACGGCGCTGTGGAATGCGAAGACACTACAAGGCAAGGACACCACTGGCTTCGTACGTACGGGTCAGGCTGACGCGGTGACCAGCGCGATGATCGTCAACGGTACGATTGTCAGGGCGGATGTCGCATCGAGTTTCAAGGCTCCTTACTCCGATACTGCCGACTACGCCTACTCGGCACCGGCCTCAGACAGCGCACGAGTAGCGGGTAACTCCCACTTGCTGCAAACCAAAGACACCACTGACCTATGGAATGCGAAGGCGCTGCAGGGGAAAGACACCGCCGCACTCTGGAACGCCAAGACGCTGCAGGGGAAAGATACGACGGCCATCTCGGATGCCAAGACGCTTCAGGGTAAGGACACCACGGGCTTCGTGCGGACCAACCAGGCGAACTCGATCTCCAGCGCAATGGTAGTCGATGGCACAATCGTACGCGCGGACGTGGCCACCGACTTCAAGTCCCCGTACTCAGATACTGCGGACTACGCCATCTCGGCTCCAACCTCAGATAGTGCACGTGTGGCTGGCAACTCCCATCTGTTACAGGGCAAGGATACGACAGCGCTATGGAACGCTAAGACACTACAGGGCCAAGATACGACTGCACTCTGGAACGCCAAGACGCTGCAGGGTCAGGACACGGCTGCTCTCTGGAATGCCAAGACGCTCCAGGGTAAGGATACCACGGGTTTCGTCCGAACGGGCCAGGCCGACGCAGTGTCCAGTGCGATGATCGTCCCCAACACGATTGTGCGGGCAGATGTGGCCACCGACTTCAAGGCACCCTACGCCGACACCGCGGACTACGCCATTACGGCACCGGCCTCAGACAGCGCACGAGTAGCAGGTAATTCTCACCTGCTGCAAGGCAAGGACACGACCGCGCTTTGGAATGCCAAGACGCTGCAGGGGAAAGATACAACGGCTCTCTCGGATGCTAAGACGCTACAGGGTAAGGACACCACGGGTTTCGTGCGGACCAACCAAGCTAGCTCGATTTCCAGCGCGATGGTAGTCGACGGCACAATCGTACGCGCGGACGTGGCCACCGACTTCAAGTCCCCGTACTCAGATACTGCGGACTACGCCATCTCGGCTCCAACCTCAGATAGTGCACGTGTGGCTGGCAACTCCCATCTGTTACAGGGCAAGGATACGACAGCGCTATGGAACGCTAAGACGCTCCAGGGCAAAGATACCACGGGCTTCGTGCGGACCAACCAGGCGAACTCGATCTCCAGCGCAATGGTAGTCGATGGCACAATCGTACGCGCGGACGTGGCCACCGACTTCAAGTCCCCGTACTCAGATACTGCCGACTACGCCTACTCGGCGCCGGCTTCTGACAGCGCGCGGGTGGCCGGCAATTCCCACCTGCTGCAGGGCAAGGACACGACCGACCTCTGGAACGCCAAGACGTTGCAGGGAAAGGACACGACAGCGCTTGATGCCAGATATGTGAACGAGAGCCAGACGGCTGGCGGCGACCTTACTGGCACTTATCCAAGTCCGACCATAGCAGCGAACGCCGTGACTCTGAGCAAGATTGCCCGTGGAAGCACGTCAGGGCAGGCCGTGATAGCTCAGGGTTCTGGTTCTGATCCCGTTTGGGGCTACCCGAGCGCGGTCGGCGCCTCCGGAACTCCAGTCACTTTCGTGAAGACCGACACGTTCGGCTTGGACCTGGACTCCATCGACGCCAATTCCGTCTATCAGGCTACAGTCTACATACCGGGATTGCTCACGGGTGACCACGTCTTCCTGTCGTACCCGAGCACCGGTGATAACTGGCAGTACATCCAGGGTCTCGGGAATTGCCAGGTGACAGCAGATGACTCGCTCACCTTCAGAGTCTGGAACTCCAGCACCAGTTCTCAGGACCCGGGTGCTGCGACCTGGCGATACATGTGGATTAGGCCTCAGTAGCCAGGGTTGCCTGATGGGCCATCTATCGTACATCTGCTTCTGGGTCAGCCTGTGTGCAGCAAGTCCAGCTTCGCCCCGCACAGGGTCGTCTGCGGTGAATGCCGGGAATACGCGCACAGACGGCGTGCTCTGGTACACAGTGACATCCGCCGGAGCGCTCTACGACAAGGCCGGACCGTATGTACTTTCGGGCGGCGTTTCCCAGTCCCCGATATCGCCCTCTGGGTTTGTCGACGTCGGCGGCTACTGCATCGTCGGTGGCTTCTGGAGTTCCGAGTTCGACGCCAGGCTCGGCCACAACAGAGATGAGGTCATTGTCTACTCGCTGAAGCCCGGGGCTTTCCGGCTACATCGCAACTACCCCAACCCCTTCCGAACCAGCACTCGGGTTGCCTATGACCTTCCGGTGCGAAGCGAAGTCTCCCTGAGCGTCTATGATGCGGCCGGGAGGCAGGTCAAAGAGCTTGCCAGTGGCTGGCAGGAGGCCGGCCGATACAGCCTGAGCTGGGACGGCAAGGACAAGACGGGCAAGACATGTCCTGCGGGCGTGTACTTCTGTTCCCTGAAGGCCGAGCATCAGAAGGCCGTGAAGAAGATGCTCATCGCCGAATGATGCACGTTCTCTCCTAGCGGGCCGTCTCACCGCACACGGGCTGAGCTGGCGCGGTTCGTTTGACTCTGCCCGGGTGCTCCGGTATCTTTAGGCCGTTACGCAGAAGGGCCCGTAGCTCAGTTGGTCAGAGCAGCTGACTCATAATCAGCTGGTCGTCCGTTCGACCCGGACCGGGCCCACCAGGCGAATTCGAGATCCCAGATTGAAGATTGCAGATTTGGGGACGGAGATGGGCGGGGACATTCAGGACATCAGATACAATGTTGAGGTTCCAGTTTGAGCAATGGCTGAGCCGTTGAGTTGGACGGTGCACCGAGCCAGAGAGGCGCCGGCAAAGACGGCGGTGGCGTTAGTCTTCATCCTGGCTTTTGTCGTGTTCAGTTGGCTTGTCTTCGGTCCGGTGCTCGGGATTCTGGCGGTGGTTGTGCTCTTTCTCGCGCTGAATACATACTTCCTGCCCATCACCTATACCTTCACCGACAAAGGTATCGATGTGGACAAGCGGCTCTTCACTGCGCGTTATGAGTGGAAGCAGTTTCGCCGTTGGTTCCGGACAACGGGCGGTATCGTCCTCAGCCCGTTCTCGCAGAAGAGCTATTTGGACAACTTCCGCGGCGTACACCTCATGTTGCCGGCAGAGCAACGCAATACGCTTGACGCAAGACGCGCCATGCCGGACGCGGCCCGAACCGAGGACATCGTGGCGTATCTGGACGAGCGGTTTGCGCCGCCACAAGTCGATGACCGCCTGCGCCTGGATGATGAGCCGAAGCCCGGCGGAGGCAGGTGACCAGTCTGTAGTCTGCAGGTTGCTGCATCCGACGCTTGCGGCTTGTGGCCTGAGGCCTGCGCCTCATTGGCTTGACTTCAGTGCAACGTCCGTTAAGATGGACGCCGAGGTAACCGCAGCATGAAACCAGACCGCAAGTCCGCCAAACAGCAGCCGGCAAAGCCGAAGCCGGCACCGAAGAAGCCGCTCCGTCCCATGATCAATCTCAGCAGGAAGAACTACGCCATCATGGGCGCCGGCCTCGCGACCATCATCGCCGGATTCATCAGCCTCGCATCGGGTTCAATCACGCTGGCGCCGATACTCCTGGTTCTCGGGTATTGCGTCCTGATACCGGTCGGGTTGCTGGTGAAGTGACCGGACGTTGAACCGCCAAGAACGCCAAGCGCGCCAAGGGGTCGGGTTTCGGGCATGAAGCGGCGGCTGGCGGACGCAAGAGCGGTCAGCACCCTTGTTGCCAATCTTGCCGCGCAGATCAGCCGCCGCAATCGCGGAGTCAACGGCCTTGCCCTGATCGGCATCAAGCGCCGGGGTGTCCCGCTCGCCAACCGGCTGGCCGCGCGGCTGCACGCCGGCCGCAAATCGAAGATACCGGTCGGTGCGATTGACATCACCCTGTACCGCGACGATCTCCAGATGGTTGCGGAGACACCGATTGTCCGAGGCTCGGAGATGGGGTTCGACATCAACGGCAAGACCCTGGTGCTGGTGGACGACGTTGTCTTCACCGGCCGCACGATTCGCGCCGCCCTGAGCGAGCTCTTGGACTACGGTCGGCCCAAGGCCATACAACTGGCGGTGCTCGTCGACCGCGGCCTTCGCGAGTTGCCAATCCAGCCGGATTTCGCAGCCAAGGTCATCAAGACCGAGCGGGCCGACATCGTCGATATCTTCCTCAAGGAGACCGACGGCCGCGACGAGATTGTACTGACCAGAAACGAAACAAGTCAGAAGGCAGAAGCCAGAGGTCAAGAGTCAAGATGAAACTGAGGTCAAGGCACCTGCTCGGCATCGAGGGTCTTGGCCGTTCCGAGATCCTGACAGTTCTGGACCAGGCCCGCACCTTCCGCGAGGTGCTGGACCGCGCGATTCCGATCGTGCCGGCCCTGCGCGGTCGGACCGTGGTCAACCTCTTCTTCGAGGCGTCGACCCGGACCGCGACCTCCTTCAGCCTTGCCGCGAGCCGCCTGAGTTGCGGCTGTGTCAACTTCAGCAAGGCGACTTCTTCGGTATCGAAGGGCGAGACCTTGCTTGATACGGCGCGGAACATCGAGGCGATGGGCGTGGACGGCATCATCATCCGGCATCAGTCACCCGGAGCCCCGCACTTCCTGTCCCGGCACGTGAAAGCCTTCGTGGTAAACGCCGGCGATGGCGCGCACGAACACCCGACCCAGGCCCTGCTTGACGCCTACACCCTGCGGGAGAAGCTGGGCAGCCTGGACGGCAAACGGGTGCTGATTGTCGGCGACATTGCCCACTCGCGGGTCGCCCGCTCGAACCTGCTCTGCTTCACGAAGCTCGGGGCAAAGGTAGCGGTCTGCGGCCCGCCCACTATGATTCCGCCCGAGGTCGAAGAGTACGGTTGCGAGGTCTTCTATCGGCTGGACCGGATTATGTACGAGGTCGATGTCGTGAACATGCTCCGAGTCCAGCAGGAGCGGATCACCGCGTCGAGCTTCCCAACCGTGCGCGAGTACCGCGCGCTGTACGGTCTGACTGCGGAACGGCTCAAGAAGCTCGCGCCCGAAGTGGTCGTCACCCATCCGGGACCGGTGAACTGGGGCGTGGAGATGGACTTTGACGTGGCCGGATTCAGCCGGGCGCTGGTGCTGCCGCAGGTGACAAACGGCGTGGCCGTGCGGATGGCGGTGCTGTTCCTTCTTGCCGGCGGCGATGCGGTGCTGGCTGAGAGCTGATATATGAAGCCGGAGATCATGGACAGAGTGCTGCTGCGGGGTGGGATCGTCATCGACCCGCAGAAGCAGACCGCGCGCCGTGCCGACGTGCTGGTCGCGAACGGGAAGATCGACGCCGTCGGGACGAACCTTGAGCGCCGAACGCCGAGCGATGTGGAGGTCGTCGACTGCCGCGGCAAACACATTGCGTCGGGCTTTGCCGACATGCATTGTCACCTGCGCGAGCCCGGGCGCGAGGACGAGGAGACGGTCGCGAGCGGCACCGCGGCGGCGCTGGCCGGCGGGTTCACGCGCGTCTGCCCGATGCCGAACACCGACCCGGCAATCGACACCGAGGCGCAAATCCGTTTCCAAATCCGCCGGGCAGCCGAAGCCGGTTTTGCCCGGGTTCACCCCATTGGCTGCTGTACCAAGGGCAGGCAGGGCAAAGAACTGGCGGAAATCGGCTCGATGGTAGAGGCGGGGGCGGTCGGTTTCTCGGACGACGGCTCGCCGGTTGCGGATGCGCAGGTGATGCGCCGCGTGCTCGAGTACTGCAAGGCGTTCGATGTGCCGGTCATCTCGCACTGCGAAGTCAGGGAGCTGGTCGAGGGCGTCGCGAACGAAGGCCGGGTCTCGACGAGGCTCGGGCTGAAGGCGGGGCCGGATGTGGCCGAGTCGGCGCAAGCCGCGCGCGATGTCCTCCTGGCAGAATTCACTCAGGCGCGGCTGCACATCGCCCACGTGTCGGCGCGGGCGACCGTCGACGTCATTCGCTGGGCCAAGGCGCGCGGGGTGCAGGTCACGGCCGAGACCTGTCCGCACTACTTCACGCTGACGGAAGACGCGCTCGCCGGCTTCGACACAAACTGCAAGGTCAACCCGCCCTTGCGGTCAGAGGAAGACCGCCGGGCGGTCATAGCCGGGCTGGCCGACGGCACGATCGACGTGATTGCCACTGACCATGCGCCGCACTTGAAGGGCGAGAAGGATGCGGAGTTCGACGCCGCACCGGCGGGCATCATCGGGTTCGAGACTGCATTCAGCCTCGGGTACGAGAAGTTGGTGATGGGCGAGGTCCTGTCTCTGGTCGACTACATCGCCCGGCTCACGGTCGTGCCGCGCCGGATTCTTAACCTGCCGGCAGCCGCAATCACGGCGGGCTCGGAAGCGGAACTGGTTGTGCTCGACCTGAAGGCCGAGTGGACGTTTGAGTCGGAACGGGTACGCTCACTCTCCCGCAACTCGCCGTTCCTCGGCTGGACCATGCACGGCCGGATCTCAGCGGCCCTGCTTGCTGACCGGCTCTTCCGGTTCTAGCCGGGACCGAGCCCTCTCCTCTTCGTGTCTTGGTGTCTTTGTGGTTAATCCCGAGTCCTCGCGTCCGACGCGCGCTGTGTTACTTCGCCCCGAAGCGGCCGGTGTGCCGGGCGTCGTGGTGGAACATCGGCCAGTCGGTTAGGGCCAGGGTTCCGCCCGGTCTACCGGCAACGGCGAAGATGCCGTAGCTGGTCGCGATGTAGACGATGCCGTACTGGTCGACCACCGGCGACGGCTGATTGTCGAGCGACAGACGTCCGCCCGTTCCCTTTCCAAACGGCACTCCCAGGATTGTCCTCCAGCGCGGGCCGGAGCCCGGGTCGTTCACGTCGAAGGCGTAGAGCGATGAATCGTCGGCGACGTAGACGATGTCGTCGGCGCACAGCAGGGGAGTGTTACTTATGACGTCGGTCACCGAGACAGTGACCGGCCAGTTGGCAACCGGCTGGTGTGTATTCCGGTCGATGCGGTAGAGCCTGCCGTCGTCGCAGCCGAAGTAGATGCTGCCGTCGGGACCGAGCACGGGTGACGAAGAGATAGGGCGCCAATCGGGTACCTCGTAGGACCAGGCCACACTGCCGTCCTTGATTGCCAGCAGCCGCCCGTCTTCAGTGCCGACGTAGACCGTTCCGTCCGAGGCGACAGCGGGAGAAGAGGTGATGAATACCAGATGCCCGACGCTGACTTCCCAGCCGAGAGAGCCGTCTCTGTTCAGGCAATAGATGTGGCCACTGCCGTCGCAGCAGTAGATTCGGTTGTCCGGCCCGATCGCTGGGGAACTCGCCATCCACGAGCGCAGCGCGTAGCTCCAGGCCTTGGTGCCGTTGCTGTTCAGCTTATGGATCTGCTGGTCCTCTCCGCCGCAGAAGACGCTGCCGTCTGCGGCCAGTGCCGCGGTTGCGGTCATGCCGTCAAGGCCGTTGCCGAACCGCCACTTGAAAGTGTCGCGGCTGTCATCGGTGCCGAATGCATAGAGCCAGCCGTTCTCATTGCCGACGTACCTGGTGCCGTCGGCACCGATGGCCGGCGAAGAATTGTAGGCGTCGGGGTCGAGAATCGAGAGCTGGTTGATGACGAACGCCTGGTAGGCATCAACCACGCACAGGTACCCATCGGCGCTGCCGCAGATGATTCCGGTCCGGGCGTCGCCCCGCCAGAGCGATGGGCCGATGGCCGGCGAGGCGTAGAACTCCCCGGGAATGCCCCAGAGCATCTCGCCCTCGGCGACGGTCCTAAAGACCATCACGGGCGTGGTCGGATTGGTGTTGCCCGAGACGTCAAAGACGCGCACGCTTACGGTGTAGCTGTGCGTGTCGCCGGTCGGGGTCCATTCAACATAGCCGTCAACGCCGGAAGGGAACAGCCCGGAGGTGATTGAATCGGTCCCGTCGAAGTACCACCGATAGTAGAGGCTGTCGCCGTACCGGTCGAGGGCCGAGGCATAGAACCGGTACGCGGGGCCGTTGGCGATGCCGCGCCGCGGTGTGTACTCGTACCGGATTGCGGGAGCGTAGGGAGCAACATCGGGCGAGAGGATGTAGATACTGTCCGGCGCCGACCAATCCGACGTGTCGGTCCCATCGGTGGCCCCGGCGTAGACCATCTTCCACCCGTTCTGTGAATAGACGACCGAGTCCGTATGCTCCGTGCCGCTCGCCAGCTTTGGGCTGAATCCGCTGACCTGGCCTTCGGAAAAGAAGAACCTTATCCGGACCGAATCGCCGTCCTCGTCGGTCGCCGACGTTGTGAAGGCGATGGGCTTCCCGACCGAGTCGATGCCGATGTGGGTCGGCTTGAGCGGCGGCTGTGGCGGATGATTCACGGTGACAGCGACGGAGAGCTTCTCGGACCAACCGCTCCAATAGCCCTTTGAATCCTGCGCTCTTGCCCGGACTGAGTAAGAGCCGACATTCGGCCACTGATGAGACGCAGAGGCAGTTTCGCCCGGGGCCAGCAGCCCGGTTGTGTCGGCCTGGCCGTCGCCCCAGTCAAACACATAGAGCACGCTGTCCTGGTTCGGGTCGGTTGTGAAAGTCGAATAGGTGGCCAGACTGGTTGTCGCCACGCGGCTCCGGCCGAGGGGTTTCTCCGGTCGCGCCGGCGCCCGCTTCGGACAGCCGGACACGACCACGAGCACGGCCACGAGCGCCATCGGCAGAATCACGCGCCCGCCGCGCGCTATGCTCACTTTGGGCATCAACTCAGAATAGTAGATACCCCGCACGTGTCAATTGCAGGGGACTGGAGAACAGGGGATCAGGAACTGGAAACTCGGAACTACAAACTACAAACTAGAAACCGCAAACCAGGAACTTCGCCGCTCCTGCGATGCCTCCCTCCGTCCCGGCCTCAACCTTGGCCTTCAACTTGACCTTAACCTCAACCTTGCCCTCATCCTATACCGCCTTGCGGTCGATACCGAACTGGCGCATGAGCCGCTGCAGTTTCCGACGATGAACGCCAAGTATGTTAGCCGCCCGAGTCACGTTGCCCTGCGTCGAGCGGAGCGCTGCCTCCACCTCGGCCGGTTCAGGCCCCCGGTTCTTTCTGACCCGGGTGCGGCCGCGACCCGCGGGTTCGGTGCCCAGCCCCACGTCGTTCAGCGTCACCAACTCGCCGGCCGACAAGAGCACGGCGCGCTCCACGGTGCTGCGCAGCTCGTCGACGTTGCCCGGCCAGGCATGCGCCGCCAGCGCCGCCAGCGCGGGCTCGCTGAACTGGCGCCTGAGCTCGCCGGAGCTCCGCGCATAGTGCGACAGGAAGTGCGTCGCCAGGGGAATCGTGTCCGCTGCCCGTCTGCGCAACGGCGGCACGCGTACCACCACTACACTCAGGGTGTAGAAAAGGCGGTCGAGGAATTCCGCTCGCTGCCACGCGCGCTCGAAATCCGGTCCGGCCGAAGCCACGAACCGTACACCGGGAGGGCGTGCTGCCGTCTTCCCGGGCCGACGCGCCAGGGACATCTCAAAACACTGTATGAGCAGGCGCTGCCCGTCAGACGAAAGCCGGTCAACGTCCTCGACCAGCACGGTGCCGGGCATGGCGCCTGCACTTACGTCGGACCTGCGCTTGCCCGCTCCCATGAAGGCATCACGCACGGGCCCGAACAACTCCGACTCGAACTCCTCGCCGGGGATCGATGCCGCCGACAAGACGATGAACGGCCTGCCGCTGCGCGGGCTCCTGGTGTGCACCAGCCGGGCCAGGGTCTTCCGGCCGACTCCGGTCTCGCCGAGCAGCAGTATGCTCGAGTCCGTCGCGGCAACATTGTCAATCTGGCGATAGACCGCCCGCATCGGGGCGGACGGGCAGGCGATGACGCTTGGCGGTCTGGCGTTGAAGCTCTGCGGGCCTGGCTCAATCACAGCTCGATTCTAGAACCCGCGGGCGGGCAAGTCAAGACGACTGGACATACCTGATTCGACATTGCAGCCACGAAGGCATGAAAGACACGAAACGTACTGCCGGACAGGGGCCACCCAGGCCAACGGGTACGGGATGCGCCGAGTCCGTTTCTTGCCGTCGGCGTGTCTTCGATGCCGTCAATCCCGGTTCCGGGGTCGTCGTCGGAAGGAGGGGGTGTCTACGGAGGAAGGGGGCAGGGGGTTGGCGACTTGCGACCAGGGATCGGGGACCAGGTGATCTGGCGACTAGCGACCAGGGATTGGGGATTAGGGATCAGCCGTCAGCCGGCGGCTGTCACTGCAACCCGGTCACTGGTAACTCGGCTGCCTCAAGCAGCCGCCTGGCGTGTCAAATGCGCGGGCGGAGCTGGGGCGTGGCCTGGTCCGCTACTTGACCAGGAGGACCTTCCGGGGCGACTGCGATCGGGCCAGCGGTTCCTTCACGAAGTAGACGCCGGGTCTGGTATGCAAGACCCGGCTGCCCATTGCGTCGAACGCGACAGCGCCCGCCGGCAGGCTTCTTGTGACCGATGCTGCAAGCTTGCGGCTGGTGGCTTGCTGCCTGGGGGCATCCTCCGCCACCCCGAGGTTGCCAAGCGAGTCGGTCTTGATGAGATAGACGTCATATGCCCCTGCACCGAAGGAATAGGTGTGGCCTGCAGTGATGTAGCCGCCGTCCGGGGTCTGGAGGACCGAGTAGTTCACATCAGAGCCTGCCCCGCCGTAGGTTCTGGTCCAGAGTGTGTCACCCGAGGGATTGGTTCTGACGAGACAGACATTGCTGGTGCCGCCTGCTAGGATGTAGCCGCCATCGGCAGTCTGCTCCACTGAGCGGCCAATACCCCGGCCATAGATTCTGGCCCAGAGCGAATCTCCCTGGGCGTTGGTCTTGAAGAGGTAGATGTAGAATGGCATAGGGAGCTCTGCGGTCAGGCCTGCGACAATGTAGCCGCCGTCGGTTGTCTGCCGCACGGAATACGCGACTTCGTGCCGGGGGCCGTGGACTCTGGTCCAGAGCGTGTCACCCGCGGCATTGGTCTTGATGAGATAGGCATCCTCGTAGGCTCCGTGGAAGATATAGCCCGCGATGATGTAGCCGCCGTCAGTCGTCTGTTGGACCGAGTAGCCTTCGTCTGTCCCTTCAACTCCTTAGGTTCTGGTCCAGGAGGTGTCGCCTTGGGCGTTGGTCTTGACGAGATAGACGTCGGCATCCCCTGCACCGAAGGAATAGGTGCGGCCTGCCACTACGTAGCCGCCATCAGCAGTCTGTTGGATTGAGGCACCCTCGTCACGGTCCGGCCCGCCAAAGGTCCTGGTCCAGAGTGTATCGCCTGAGGCATCGGTCTTCACGAGATAGATATCACCGTTACCTGCGCCAAACGAGTTGGTGTAGCCCGCGATGATATAGCCTCCATCGGTGGTCTGCTGGACCGAGTAGCCCTCGTCGCAGCCTGCTCCGCCATAGGCTCTGGTCCAGAGTGTGTCGCCCGAGGCGTCGGTCTTGATGAGATAGACATTGCACGAGTCCGGTGTCCCCGGGCCGAAGGAATAGGTGGAACCGGCAATGATGTAACCTCCGTCAGTCGTCTGCTGGACGCAGTAGCCCCTGTCACTGTGCGTCCCACCGTAGGTTCTCCACCAACTCGACTGCGCAGAGGCAGACGAAGCGAGGCAGGTGGCGGACAGCAGAACAATCAGACCACGTATGGAGACTCGTCTAGTCATCCCAACCTCCTTGAACATCAATCGGTGCGCCCGGACATGGCGTCTGGCAGGTGCTGGGGGAACGGCATGCTTGACACCGTGTCCTTTGACGGTCGGGGCACCCACGGCTTCGGGCTGTTGATGATATGCCGGGCTCATGTTCCAGCATGGATTCTAGGTCTGGCGGTGGCGGAAGTCAACCGGCTGCCCAGGAGGTTGACGTGCGTCGGATTGAAATGAGCAATGTGCCGCGAGATCTCCTCGGGCTGACGGCCTGCGTGTCGGCCTGGCATACGGTCCGGGACCACATTCTACAGGTCTGCTGTCTCCCGATCCCAGTGTCCAGTCTCAGTTGACAGTGCCCGGCTGGACGTTACAATTCGTCAGACAGGGACGTCGAGAGCGGCGCTGGCTCTCGTCGCGTCACTCTTCTCGACGCCAATCAGCCAAGGCTCTGAGTGATAGGAGGTTCGGATGGTGCTCGACCGCTTTCCTGTGCTTTGCAGCCAAACAGCAGTGCAAAGCCGACCCAGCCGTACTGCCCGCTGCCGCACCGGCCCACCGGCCGATGAGAGCAGCAGCAGACAGCCCAACTCCACAAGCATGCAGCACAACGAAGGGGGTGAGCGTGAGTAGAAGCAAGAACGTCGGAGTAGCCCAGGTCGGGCTGCTCGTGGTCGCTGCCATTTCCATGGCAGCAGGGTCGGGAAGGAAGCCGGCAATGCTTAGCAGCGCTGGCTCAGCGCGAATGCTGACTGACGCCGAAGCAGCCCAGGTCAGTCAAAGGTTCCCGGCGCTGGGCGTGCGACCGGGGGGGATCAGTCAGGTGAGAGACGATCTGCTCGACCGTCTCTTTCGGAAGACTGCCTTCTACAGGATTCTCGACCGTAGCGGCCGACCACCGCACCCTTACTTGATTTCCATCAGCGGCGATAGCGTCCTCCCGATGCCTGGTGGCTTCAACCTGCTGCTGAGAGAGCAGAACATGGAGGTGACTGACGACAACATCCTAGACCTGGCCAGGGCATTCGTCATCCTGGCTACAGACAACGAGCCGCTTTCTATCCAGATAGACGAGTTCTCACCCCTCGATTCTATTCCGCGCATCACTTTCCTGGGAGGGCAGAGGATAGAGCAGCGCGACTTGCGCTACCCCTACGCGGTAGATGCGAAGATAACCTGCAGGGTCGGCAGTGGCGAAACTCAGACTTGGGATTTCTTCCAGGCTCGCGACAAACCGAGCAAGGGCGTATGGGTGAAGGTCGGGCAGTTTGACGCAGTCCGTGTATCCACCGGCGGAAAGCCCCTGCGTCAGTACTTTCCTGTGACCACCAAGGAGGAGACTCGGACGGGAGCGGCTACCGGTGCTGAGTGGATCGAGATCGACATAGCTATCGGAAACGTGACCGTGGAGCAAGACGAGAATCTAAACAGCCACTACTATCTAAGGTCCTCCCGGAACGGGGTCCCGACCGACCACTTCGTGGGCTTCAGATTGCACGGCTTTGAGCCGGGTGAGGAGAATGTATACGTAAAGGTCGCGCCCACGCCGCCCTTCACGACGTATGGACCAGATACCCTCTTGGGGCCAGTCGACATAGGGCCTAGCGGCGAGGGCGTGTGTTTCTGGATGCCGCCATTTGAGACAGAGACCGGCATAGCCCTGGTCTGCGCCGGCGTAAAGCCACCGGGGGATACTTTTAGCCGGCTGACACACGTCGACAAGGAGCTGACCGTTGAGAAGATAGTTGTCGACACGTTCCCTGGGGTCACCGATGACAGTCTGACAATCTACTACTGCAACCAGTCCTTCGCCAACATATACCAAGAGCCAGTTATTCACCCGGCTGTCTTTGCTCGCTATGTGGACACGGCGATGATGAACGCGTGGCGAACGCAGGCGGGGACCTGGGGGCTAGGAACGCCACCCGACGTTGACCGAAACCACCAAGTATTCGTCAATGACGGAGAACATTGGTACCACTCTTACCCCGATATTGCCAGGGCAGATTCAGGACCGAATCGCAAGATAGCACTCCGATCCTGGATATGGTATTGCCGAAGCGTTGACAAGGCCTATTCGAATGAGTCAATCAGAGTGCAGGTCGTTTTGGCACACGAATTCTACCACGGAATTCAGTACGGTCGTGATCCAGCCAAGTTCGACAATGACGACTGGAACTGGTTTACCGAGGGGCAGGCGAGATTCATGCAGTCGGCCATGTATCCCGATGAGGAGTTCGATACCTCGTCGACCTGGGGGAAGCGCCAGTACGCAAGAGACGCGAACAAGTACCTCACCGCGTACCTGAACACTTCCCTCAGTTCGCTTTCTATCGACGATAGCATCAGGGGCTATCCCTACTGCCTCTTCTGGCGGTTCTTGTATGAGAACTTCGGCCGAGATTCGGGCGGAGTCCAGTTGGTGAAGGACTGCTATGCGGCGAACGTCGGGACCAACAACTCCATCGGCCGAGGCAAGGCCGCGATAGACGCGGGGATAACGAAGTGGATGAGGGACCATGGTGGCAACGTTGTCCCCGGCTATCAGAGCTTTCTGCAATCTCTGGACCAGTTCGCAGTCGCCTGCTATCTGAATGACACGTCATTCCACCTCTGGTACGACTCCAATGACGTCTACGTCCCGTGTTCCCTGACCGCAAACCACACGTTCCAACTCGGGCCGACCGAGACCGACTCTTTCTGCGATACCAACAACGTTCCCTGCTCATTCGGCATTGACCAGATTCAACTGGTGCTTAATGGCAACGTCGACACCGTACGAGTCACGCTTGACCGGCGGTGCTCGGGTCCGCTCAGCGCGAGGCTAGTGAAGGTCTACACGCCGGGTCATATCGTCCGCTACCGAGTCGTGCCGGCGATTGACTCGACACCCGACTCATCAGCCACCTGGAATGCGTTCCAGCTCTGCACCGAGGGCGCAGAGCAGGCCTGCCTTGTCGTCACGCGGCAAGACACGGTGGATGATACCTGCGGCAACTACATCGCCCGGTTCAAGGTGAACCGAGCCGTCGCGGACTCGGAGTTGCTGCCGGCCACCGACACCGTGATTGCCGGTACGGAGTTCACGCCCAGGACGGTCGTTGTGAACCACGGCTGGATGACAGAGAAATTCCCCGCGTTTCTCTCGATCCTGAGGGACTCGACGGTCGTCCACGCCGACACCGACACCGTCACGCTGCGCGCAGGTGCAGTAGACACCGTCGTATTCGACTCCTGGAGGACAGCGAAGGGCAGCTACACAACCTGCTGCTCTGTCTACATTGCCAGCGACACGACGCGCGGCGATGACGTCAAGCGGGGCACGCTGGTTGCTCTGGCAGATACATGGCAGGAGCGGCCGCTGCTCCCGGAAACCGCCAGGCATTTCTGCCAACTGGCTGCAGTCGGCGACACGCTGATATACGCCCTCCGGGGCGAGGACACCAAGGACTTCTACTGCTACGATGTGAGGAGCAGAACCTGGGATACGCTTGAATCGACCCCCTATGTCATCCGCGAGGGTTCAGCTCTGACTTGGGACCGGGGAGGACATCTCTACGCTCTGCGGGGTTGCATTTGCGAGCCTACGCGTTCCTTCTACCATTCGGAATTGCTGCGATACAGCATCGCAGCGAATACTTGGACCGCAGAGACGGTCACGTTGAGCGGCACCCTCGTGAAGTTCGGACCGTCGAGCGACTTGGTCTGGGGTGGTGACGGTTGCCTCTACGCCTTGCTTGGTGGTTGGTGTGAGGCGTGGGATACTCTGCGATCAGAGAAGGACAGTGCGCGCATATTCCTCCGCTGCAATGTGGCGTCGCACCAATGGCGCCGACTGGACAATGTGCTCGGAGAATGCATATGGGAACCTTCTCTGTGTTGGGACCAGCACGGACATATCTATGCCCTGTGTGCCAACAACAGCGATACTTTCTGCCGGTACGACATAGTAGGCGGAGGCTGGTCCTTGGCGACCCCGTTCCCTGTGAGCTGCGAATGGTCGGCGCTCGCATACAACGAGCTCGACGGTGGAATCTACGGCATGGCAGGGTACATCGACCCTGGCGTCGCGCTCATGTTCTGTAGATATGACACCGCCGGGGGTACATGGTCGGAATGCGCGAGCCCGACCCATTCTGAGTTTCGCTACGCGGACGCCCTTGCCACTTGCGGCGGTTTTGTCTACAACCTGAAGGGCTCCTGGTACCCACCCTATCAGGATTTCTCGCGCTATGCGCCCAGCCTCCCTACCGGTGGGACTCGACTTGCGTCGGTGTCGAACGGACCCGCCAACTCGCTCGCCGTAGCCAGCAATCGCCTGCAGGTCTCACCGAACCCCGCGCGCAGAGCAGCATGCGTGGAGTGGCAGGTCACGGAACCGGGACCGGTGATGCTGCGCGTGTTCGACAATGTCGGGCGCGTCGTCCGGACCATTCAGAACGGCTATCAGGTCGCCGGGCGCCATACTGCGCGGTGGGACGGTGTCTGCGACAATGGAAGGCAAGCACCCGCCGGTGTGTACTTCTGGCGCATTGACACACCCGGTTTTCACAAGATCGTCAAGGTAGTGACAGTAGGCAAGTAGCCGCAGCCGCGAGTCGAGGCAAACCTCCGCGCTTCTCGGTACAGGGCGATCTCAGGCCCACTGGTTCCATATCAGCCAAGAGTCGAGGGTAGGCTCCAGCCTCGGTGCGACGTCGATGCCGCCTCCGTCTCAAGCGCCTTCATGGCTGGCATGCCAAGTCTGGCAGTCATGCCAGTCAGGCCGACGCAGGGTTGCGGGCCAACGGCTACGGCTGACGGCTCACAGCCGGCGGTCCTGACGGCGCACAGACAGACCGAAGTTGCCGCCGAGCGGCGATGATGCTAATTCGTATCATTCGTCGGGAACGGGTTTTCGTGGCTATCTGCTTGAGGCTTGGGGCGTTAGGCCCTAGTCGGCTGACTCGACGCCCCCGCCTGGGGGATTGCCCCGAGGACAGTAGACAGGACGCAGTAGACAGCAGACAGGGAGGCTGTCGCGGAGATTGTCTCGGGGAGTCCTTCGTCCTTAGTCCCGAGGGCAGTATCGGACACAACCGGAAGAGGAATCCCCAGGGCAGCCTGAACGGCAGTTCGGCGGTTTGTGTGCCGGACAGCGGACGACGCAGTTCGCCGGTTTGCTCTGCAGGCTCCTCTGCACTGAGTCCGGAGGTTTGTGTCCGGAACTGCCGTCCGGACTGCGGTCGTAGTTGCGGGTGAGGCAGTCTGAGGAGGAGTCTCGGGAAGTCCCTGGTCCTTGGTCGCAGAGGTGATTCGGACTGCAGCCTGCGGATGACGGCCTGTGCAAGGATTCTTCCGAGCAGTCAGGCCGGCTAAAGAGACGCGAGCTTCTTGTCGAAGTCCGGGACGAGGAACTTGCCACCCTTCTTCAGGACTTTGTGGCCTTCGGCGGCGAGGAGCTTCTTCAGGGCCGGGATGCCGCCGGGGTACTTGGGGTTGAGTTCGCCGCCGGATTTGAGTGTGCGCCAGTAGGGGGTGATATCTTTCTTGCCCTCGGCTTTGGCTTCTGCGGCCGCGTGCGCGGCAATCCATGCGAAGATGCCGGTGGTCATCGGGCAGGCAATGTCGGTGCCGTGTTTCTTCGCGAGGCAGGCGCGGATTTCGTCTATGGTAGCGAGTCTGCCTTTGGGCACGCGACGCATTACCTGGTCAACTTCCCGGGGCGATGGTATTACCATGGTCTTGGGCAGGTCTTTGGAGTCAGCCAGTTTCTGCTGCCATGATTTGCGGGAACGTGCAGCCATCGTCTTTCTTTCAGGTCAGGTCGCGGGCCTGCGTGAGCCGGCGGCGGACGGTCTTGAACCCAAGCCGTTCGTAGAGGTGCGGGGCACCGGTGACGTTCTCGGTGTCCACTCCGAGCTCGGCTTCGGTCAGGCCGCGTTCTTTGAGCCGTTCGAGCCCGGCGATGAGCAGGGCTTTGGCGAGGCCGCGGTTCCGGAACGGTTTGAGCACTCCGAGGATGTAGAGGCCGCCGATGTTCCGACCGCGGCGTCTGACCTCGGCCGGGTCAGAGCCACCGAGAAGAAATCCGACCGGCTCTCCCTTGACCCGGGCCAGCAGCGTGAAGAGCCATTCGCCGCGCGCTTCTGTCATGCGGTAGATGTGTTTGGTTTCGGTCGTCGTCATCGGCCGGAAGTTGAAGTGCTCGTTAAAGGTCTCGTTCCAGAACCGGTTCTCGAGTTCGGCGGTTGCGTCGTCGGACGGCAGCTCGACGATTGCGGCCTCGCGGTTCTCTCCGACGTCACGCGGGATTGACTGGAGGTCGTGGCTCATCGTGTGGAAGACACGGATGCACCGGAAGCCAAGGCCTTTGGCGAAGACGACATTGGCCGGGTTGTCGCGGTGCCAGAGCTGAACCCGGGTCTTGCCGCGGTGCTTCAGGTCGGCGAATGCGGCCCGGGCAAGCGCCGTGGCAATACCGCGACGACGGAACTGCGGGAGTACCCAGGGGCCTTCGAGGTAGCCGTGCTCTTCGTCGGCTCTACTGTCAATGTACGCATCGGCGCAGCCGGCGGGTGTGCCGTCCAGTTCGGCAATCATCATGCCGACCGCGTCGAACCAGGGGCTCTGTTGGTGGAGCTCGAAGTCGGACGGCGTTTGGGGCGTGTATTCCGGGTACTCTTCCAGCGCGCGGTTCTGGAGGTCGAGCCAGAGCGCATCGTCCCGGCCGCGAACGTAAGGGTGAATGGTGATGGCCACGTGTGCGCTAGCCTTTCTGCTGTTTCTTCGTGACACGGGCCTTGCTCACGCTTCTCACTTTGCGGAAAGAACGAGGTCTTTCCGACGCACGATCTCGCGATAGGCGAGGACGAATCCGAGGCGCTCGTACAAGTGGTGCGCGCCGGTCACATTAGTGTCGTCAACGTAGAGTCTGACCTCGTCCATTCCCTCGCTTTCGAGGTGCCGCATCGCTGCGAGCATCAGGGCCTTGGCGACTCCGCGGTTGCGCCAGGGCTTGAGAACACCGATATCCATCAGCCAGCCCTGGTTCCGCTTGAGATGCGCGTTGTCCTTCGGGTCGAAGCCATACCACAGGTACCCGACCGGCCTGCCGCGGACCCGGGCGAAGGACATGTGGAACGCGGTGCCGTCCTCGGCGTACATGCGGGTCCAGAACTCGAGCTCGGCCAGCTTGAGCGGCCGGAAGTTGAAGTGCTCTTTGTACGCCTCGTTCTCGATGACCAGATTCACCTTGAGATTCTCCCGGGTCGGCTCAACCACCTCGATCTCGGCTTCAGTTGACTCGCCGATGCCGCGCGGCAGGTCCTGCAACGGCCGACGCATCCGGCTGAAGGCGCGTGCCGGCGTGAATCCGAGCGATTCCAGGAACCCGTTGATGTCTGCCCGGTCGAGTTCCTGGACTTCGACCTGGGTCATGCCGCGGGACAGGAGATCGGCGAACGCGGCCCGAGCCAGCGCGGTGCCGACGCCGCGGCGCCGCAGCTCGGGCGGGACGTGCGGTCCACTCATCGTTCCCTTTGCATCGGCCCGGTCGGGGTCGACCTGGGCGAACGCGCATCCGGCCGGGTCGCCGTCCAACTCGGCCATGAACCGGTGCCGTTGCGGTTCCTGTGGGGACTGGTCCCAGCGACGGACTTCTTCGACGGTCGAGGGCACGAAGTCGTCATCCTCCGCGTGCGCGCGGTTGTAGAGGTCGACCCGGATTCCATCATCCTGGCCGCGGACGTACGGGCGGATGGCAATGCCCATGTCTGCTATCGTCGGCCCCTCAGGGGTTTCGCTGCCGCAAGCATCTTGAGCGTCTTCGTGATGCGCGTCTGGCGCTTCTCGGGCCGCTTCGCCTCGTTTATCCACTTGACGTATTCCCTTTTGTGCGAGTAGGGGAGAGCGGAGAAGAGGGAATCGAGAGCTGGTTGTCGGGAGAGCGCGGCTTTGAGGTCTTTGGGGATGGCGATGGTGCGGGCTTTGGCGACGCGCGCGCGCGACCGGCTGGCCGTACCTGTCGCTTTCATCTGCTGATGATATGCCCTAGGGTTCGGGTGTCAATCTCCCGCAGCAGGTTGCAGCACTTGACTCGGGCGGGGTGTCGCTGTAGAACAAGACCAAGCCAACAGGAGGTCGAATGAAGAAGTTCGCTCTCGCCGCGTTTCCGTTCGTGCTGTTTCTCGCCTGCGGGCACCGCGGGCCGAGCCGGCCGCAGCTCATTGGACCGACAGCGGGTCGTCCGGGCGACTCGCTGTCCTATGCGGTTCAGTCGTCCGACCCGGACGGCAGGAACCTGGCCTATATGTTCTCGTGGGGCGATGCGGATACGTCCGACTGGACGTCTTTCTACGCCAGCGGTCAGGCGGTAAGTCAGGTGCACGTCTACTCGGAGACCGGTCACTTCGCAGTCCGCGTGAACGCGCGGAACAGCGACTCGGTGGAATCCGGCTGGTGCGACCCGCTGGTTGTCGTCATCTCGCAGTCGCCGCCGGGGAAGCCGATAACGCCGGTCGGGCCGGTCTATTGTACGACCGGTGTTTCTTACACGTACAAGGTGATGGCAGTTCACCCGCAGGGTTCGCCGCTTCGGTTCCAGTTCGACTGGAGCGGAACGGTGAGCAACTGGGGAGATGCGGTGGCGAGCGGGGAGACGGCAGCGGCGAACCACGTATTCGATACCGCCGGCACCTACACGGTGGCAGCGCGGGCACGGGACAATGCCGGCCTGCTTTCTGAATGGTCCGACCCGCTTGCGGTCACCGCGGTCAACATCCCCGGGGGTCGAGCGCGGAATCTCTCGCTCGCGGCAGCGAGCGACACGACCGTGCGGCTGACGTGGAGCCCGCCGGTCGAGGGCGTGCCGAGTCTGTACCGGGTGATGTTCCGGCCCGTGGGCGGAACGTACAACACGGTGCTGGAGACGGGCGATACTACCTGCGAGCATGACCCCAGCGGCCTGACCGGTCAGTATCGCGTGCTGGCGCGGTTCGGCGGGGCGTTTTTCGAGCCGCGGGACACGCTCTCGACGATACCGGTGCAGACCAATTCCACCTGGGTCGAGGAACTGAGCGGGTCGGGCAATCCGGGTCTGGGCTGGCCTGCGCCGGGCCGGGTCGGCGTGACCTATGACATGAGCGATACGGCGTGGGTGGATGAGGTGGAGTTCTACGTCACCGACTTCAAGGTTGGTGCGAGCGGGCCGACCTACTATCTTGCGAGCCCGGACCTGGCGCCCTCGGATTCGGGCGGCAGCGTGCCGGCCGGACGCTGGCACGTGACGAGCATTGCGGAACTCACCAATGAGCAGGGTCCGGTGCCGCCGGTCGGCGACAGCGCGTGGCGGACCTCGGCCCGGGTGCCGGGCACGCCGGCCTATGCTGCCTGCCGCACGCAGCAAGGCTACTACGCGATTGTGAAGGTGACGCAGATGCGGATTGCCCAGGCGGACGTGAGGTTGGAGACGTGGTTCCAGTCGGTGCCGGGGCTGCGGTTGCTGCGGCATTGACCGGCCGTTAGGTGACATGCGAAGCAGACGGCCTTCGGCCGTCCGCTTCCTCATGCAACCCTTCCGGTTTCATCCCCGTGCTCGTCTGCGGTTTGACTCGGTTGAGAGCGCAGGCTATCATCAGACACGAGTCATGGAGATGAGGAGACAGAGTGCCTGAGAATCCGGAGGAGTTCTGCCCGCAGCCTTCGGCGTTGCCAAACTTCGACCCGTTCGGCTGGGCGAAGAGCCGGCGGCAGTTGAATCGCGCGCGGCATATCGGCGCGGTACTCGTCCGCCACGGGCTGGCCGAGCTGGCGTCCCGGCTCGGGCTTGAGGGGAGGCTAAGGTTCGGGCGCCGGGCCCGTCGAGACGCGGCAGCACGCAGCGACCCGGAACGGCTCGTCACGGCGTTTGAGGAACTCGGCCCGACGTTCATCAAGCTCGGCCAACTGCTCTCCACGCGACCCGACCTGCTGCCGCCCGACTATCTGAAGGCGTTCTCCAAGCTGCAGGATGATGTGCCCCGGCTCACATTCGAGCAGGTCGAGCGCGTCATCGGGACTGAAACCTGCAAGCTGCCCGACGACATCTTTGCCGAGTTCGACCGCGAGCCGGTCGGGGCCGCGTCACTGGCCCAGGTGCATCGGGCGAAGCTCGCGACCGGCGAACAGGTGGCGGTGAAGGTCCAGCGGCCCGGGGTTGCCGAGGTGGTGGAGGGGGACCTGGCGATTCTTGAGTCGGTCGCCCGATTTATCGACCGGCGCCAGCCCGACCTGGCGGTCTATGACCCGCTCGGTATTGTCGCCGAACTCAGCCGCAGTCTGAGGAAGGAGCTCGACTTTGTCCATGAGGGTCAGAACGCCGACATCTGCCGCCGCAACTTCGCCGAGGACCGGACAGTGGCAGTGCCCAGGGTCTACTGGGACTATTCCACGCGCCGGCTGCTCGTGCTCGAGTTCCTGACCGGAGTCAAGGTCACTGACGCGGACGGGCTCAGGCAGGCCGGCATCGACCGGGCCGAACTCGCCCGCAAGGGCACCCGTGCCTATATGAGGATGGTCTTCGAGCATGGGTTCTTCCAGCCTGACCCGCACCCCGGCAACATAATCGTCATCCCGGACGGCCGGGTCGGCATCGTCGACTATGGGATGTTCAGCCGCATCGATGATGAGACCCGGGATTTGCTCGTTGACATGCTGGTCGCGGCGTACCGGCAGGATGGAGGCCGACTGACGAGGCTCGTGCTCAAGGCCGGTTCGAAATCGGCGCTTCTCGACGCGACGGCCCTGCGCGCGGATATTCAGGACCTGCTCGACCGGTACTACGGTGCGAGCCTGCGCGACCTGTCGCTCGGCCGGGTGATGCGCGAGCTATTGGCCGTGAGTCGGCGGCACCGCATCACGGTTCCGGCCGGGCTCTCGATGCTGATGCGCGGCATCGCCACGGTTGAAGGCCTCGGTCTGCTGGTTGACCCGGGGTTCAACTTCGTCGAGGAGATGAAGCCGTTCCTCGCGCGGGTTGCCCGGCGCCGGTTCGGCCCGCTCGGCTGGCTCAAGGACCTGCGGCGGCACGAGGCCGACCTGGAATCGCTCGCCCGCGACCTGCCGGCCGACCTGCGGCAGATAAGCGAATGGCTCAAGAAGGGCGAGATAAAGCTCCAGATTGACCATGATGAACTGCGTCAGATTGCGCGGAACCTGAGCCGCTCCAACAATCAGCTCGCCGCGGCCATCGTGCTTGCGGCGATAATCATCGGCGCGTCGCTGCTCGTCGTCGCGGCGCCGACCGCGCTCAAGAGCCTGGTGCCCGCAATCGGCGTGGCCGCGTTCGTGGCGGCCGCGGCCATCGGCGTCTACCTGCTGCTCGCCGTACTGCGCGGCCGGTAGAAATCGAAGGGGCGGCAGGAGCCGCCCCTTGAACAAAGGCGGGAGCGATGCTCCCGCAATCCAAAGCTACTGAATGAAGCCGTGGGCTTTGAAGCGCCCCACGATGGTGTCCTTGGGCACAAGGCCGACAATACGGGAGAGTTCGTTACCCTTGGCATCGAGGAAGACGAGCGTCGGGATGGCCTGGACGTTGAGCTTCCGCGCCAGGTCCTGGTTCTGGTCCGAGTCGATGGACCGGACTTCGATCCTGCCTTCGTACTCCTTCTCGAGGGCTTCGATGGTCGGCTTGAGTTGCTTGCAGGGTGGGCACCACGTCGCCCAGAAATCCCAGAGCTTGGGAAGGTTGGTGGCAGCGGCGGTGGCCGGAGCAGCGACACCTTCGGTCGCCTCGGTCTCGGTCTGAGGCGGGGCCGTGGGCGCGGTGGTCGTCTTCGAACCGCAGCCGGCGACCACCAAGAGGGCAAGGACGAATGCGATCGTGATTCTATGCATCTTCAGGGTGTTTTCCTTTCGCCTACAATTCTGTGCTGCTGCCCGGCCAAGTCAAACAAAGCCGACCGCGGGCGAGTCTGACCGGGTCAGAGACGAAGCTTGCGCTAGGGCTTGGGTTTGACCCCGCAAGTGAACGAGATGTTGGTTCTGCCGTCCTTTTCGTAGACGAGCAGCTTGAAGGTTTCGCTCCGGTCCGGGGTTGCGTACTCCAGCATCCCGACCTTGCCGCCTTCCGGGTCCTTGACCCAGCCGTTCTTCTCCACCACAGCCCGGTACCACTCGGTCACCTTGTCCGGCGGGTCGGAAGTCGCGAGCAGCCAGTTCGTACCTTTGCTGTCCTCGGTGTTGAGTTCCAGGCGCTCGACCGCGGTGGCGCCCGGGTAGCGCAGGTAGTCGGCCAGAGTGGAGATATCCACGGCCGGCGCGCCTGACGGCCTGGCGGCCGGCTGCGGCGCGGAGTTGCCGCAGGCGGAAACGAGAAGCAGGGCAAGGACGAACGCGGTTGTGATCTTACGCATCAGGGTGTTTTCCTTTCACCTACGATTCTGTGCCACAGGAGGGCCAGGTCAACCAAAGTCGGCTGCACTCGGCTCTCATGCCGTGCGGCAGGGAAACGAGCCTGGAACGCGTACTCCTATCGCTCCAACGCAGGGGGGTTGCCTTCGATGAGGACGGTGTTGGTATGCAGTCCGAGAAGGAAAAAGCCCGGGATGTTCCAGAGGAACTCGTACCACTTGTAGTATGACTTGACGCGCATTTGACTCAGGTTGATTTTCCTGGCCCAGGTGGCGGTGTTGAGGGGGTCATTGGCGAGCGGAAACAGCCCCCAGAACAGGGAAACCTGTCTGAGTTCGAACCTGACCGTTGCCGGTTCGTTCGCCAGCAGCGTAACGGTCTGACCGGGCGCGGCCTTCACGTACAGCGTGCTGCAACTGATGAGCAGCAGGCAGGCGGACAGTATCAATGCGAGTCTCTTCATAGGGTCTCCTTAGATTTCAGTCTACGAACGCCTCGCGCGCTGTCAACAACCGCCAGCGCGCTGCGGTCAGCGAGTGACGATGACCTTGGTCACAACGTCTGACGCACCACGTATCACGCCAGACGCCTGAAGTACGAAGTAGACGCCGGGCGCGAAGCGGGAGACGTCGTTCGGGCCGGGCGCGAGGTCGAGGACCTTGCGGCCGGAGACACCGAGCAACTCCGCCCGGTCGCCGGTCTTCGGTCCCCGGTCTCCCACCATCAGCACGCCGCGGACGATGGTCGGGCCGGGGGCGACGCGGGTGGCGCGGGTTGCCGCGCGTTCTTCCTCTATTCCGCCCGAGGCACGCAGGATGGATACCGTTGCGCCGTAGTAGTCGGCCGTGTACACTCGATTGTCCCGCGTGTTGTAGACCAGCGTTATCGGGTTGCGGCCGACGCCGACCCGGGCGAAGACGGAGCAACTGGCCGCGTCAATCACGAATACCGTGTCGCTCTGGGTCGCAGCGAACACGTAGCCAAGCTCAGGAACTGCGCAGGACCCCTCAGGCGAGCCGGACGTCGGAATCGTCGCGACGACCTGGTTGGTTGCACCGTCAACCACCGCGACGGTTCTGCTCGAGTAGTTGCTTACATAGACGCGGCTTTCGGTCGGTTCGTAGCTGAGGCGGTGGGGGTACCGGCCGGGCTTCAGCGTCGCTGCGACCGTGTTGGTCGCGCAGTCAATCACGGTCACCGTCGAGTCCAGTCCTTCGGCGGTCGCGGTGTAGATTTTGTTCTCGCGGGAGTTCCAGCAAAGCTTGTTCGGCGCCGGGCCGACCTTGATTGTGGCGACGACCGCGTTGGAGGCGCAGTCGATTGCGTGCACGCTGCTGTCGTTCCGCGTCGCAACGTAGACCCGGTTGTCGGTTGAATCGTAGCAGATTCCGTACGGCGCAGCGCTGAGCGCGACTGGTGTCTCGACGTTGTAGGTGCCGCAGTCGACGGTCGCCACGACGTTGGGGTTCCTGCCCAGCACGTAGAGTTTGTCGTTGACCGGGCAGCGGACGACGTCCCACGGATGCGTGCCCAGGCTTTCGGTTGCTACGACGGCATTGGTCGCGCCATCGATGACGCTGACGTTCTCACTGCCCTCGTTGAAGCAGAAGACCTTGTTGTTGAGCGGGCTGTAGATGATGGCGTGCGGCTCGACGCCGACCATGAGGATCGTGTCCACCTGGTTGGTTGCGCCGTTGATGACGGTGACGTTGTCCGCTCCCCAGTTCGCGCAGTAGACGTAGTCGTCCTGCGGGTTGTAGCAGAGGACGTGGGGCGTGCTGTCGGCGGGGACGGTCGTCTCGAACCACTGACCGGCGGCGCTGGCGGCCAGCACAGCTAACAGGCAGACGGCTGCGTTCTTCATAGACTCCTCCTAGCGGGTTACAGCGACCTTGGTCATTTGCGTTACTCGGTCTGTGGTAGGCGACCTCACGAAGTAGACGCCGGGTGCGAGGCGGGAGACGTCGTTCGGGCCGGGGTGCAGGTCGAGCACCTTGCGACCGGAGACGTCGAGCAACTCCGCCCGGTCGCCGGTCTTCGGTCCCCGGTCTCCTATCATCAGCACGCCGCGGACGATGGTCGGGCCGGAGTTCAGCGTTCGCAGTTCGGCGTTCGGCGTTTCCTGAATTCCGGTGACGTACGCGCTGTCCAGTATCCAGTTGTCCGGGTCGACCGTGACGCTGTCCGGGCACGAACCAATCATGAAGGTGTCGAGCTGCGGATTGGCCCCGGGCTCGATCGTGACCATCGTGTCGACGTAGAGGCAGTTGAATCTCACGGGCACGGGCGTCCGGAAGAAGTCAGGCGCCCCGGTGCCGTTTCTCTGGCTGAGCATGGTCACAACGCGGAAGCTGTCGCCGACCGGCTCGTGGAACCAGGAGAGTTCATACTTGGGATAGCCGGCCTGGTAGATCCACTCGTCGAAGAACCAGGAAAGCTCCTTGCCGCTGACCTGTTCGTTGATGCGGCAGTAGTCTTCGGTTGAGGCGCAGCCATACTTGAAGCTGTCGCCGTAGGCGCGCAGCGCCCGGAAGAACACGCCCGGCTGCTCCCAGGCGGTGTCACCCAGAACCCAGCGGAGGGTGTGCTCGACCCACGCGCCCTTGCAGTAGATGGTGCCGTAGTTGTAGATTTCCGCCTCGGGCGGGTTGAATACCGGGAAGCGGTTCGAGCGGTCCTGCTGGATGGCGGCCCGGGCCTTGCCGGTGAGGTAGTTGTTGAACTGCGGCCGACCGTTGGCGTGGCCGTGGTAGAGGCACTCGAAGTAGGTGGCGAACCCCTCGTTGAGCCAGATGTTGGCAAAGTCCACGCAGGTGACCATGTCGCCGTACCACATGTGCGAGAGTTCGTGCGCCATGCCGTCGTCGTCGCCCTGGCGCAGCCACCGGGTGTGGATCATCGTCAGGGTCTGGTTCTCCATCGCGCCCCAGGGAAATGCGTAGTAGCCCGGTACCTGTCCGTACTTCTCAAACGGGTAGGGGCCGAACATCGCGGTATCGGAGTAGAACTCGAACATCTGCGGGATGCGGCCGAACGTGTTGACCGAGACCGCCGAGTCCTGCGGCCACATGAAGTAGAGGGAGGGAACGGTGTCGCCGTTCGGTTGGATGAGGTCGTGGTGCCACGTCGCGAAGCGCGAAGCGGCGAAGTTGATGAGGTAGGTGGCGATCGGATAGGGGTGGTTCCACCAGTAGGTCTTCGTGCCTGAGGCGGAGGTGACCGAATCCAGGAGTCCGTTGGCGCAGACCTGGAATGTGTCCGGCACAGTGACGTTGAGCATCACGCCGCGTTCGGGCTTGTCGTACGGCTCGTCCCAGCAGGGCATCCAGTAGCGGCAGTCCCTGGGCGGAGTGCAGGTCATCGCGTAGGCGTAGGTGACGTTCGGCGGCCGCGCAAAGAAGTAGCCGCGCGCGGCAGCGGTGGATTCGCGATGATAAAAGATGTCGAGGACGGTCGAGTCGTTCTGCGGCAGGGGAGAGTCGAGTGCGATTGCCAGCAGGCCGGACGGCGTAGTGAAGCTCAGGGATGCGCCCGCGCGCTTGACCGAGTCGCAAGTGAGATTCACGAAGTGGAGCGAACAGACGCCGAGACTCGGCACCTCGCTCTTGATGGCCACACCCGCGTGTGCCGCATACGACTTGTTCGTCATCGGCAGGTTGATATCCAGCCGGTAGTGGCGGACATTGTAGGAATGGAGCGACTCGGCGAACGTCGGGCCGGACAGCCTCGCGCCCGGCTTGCCCGCGAGCCACGGCTCGTCGAACCAGACGCCGGATTGCGCCAATCCTACAGCCGCCAGCGCCAACAGCAGCACCGTTGTCTTCATTCTCTCTCCTGACTTCTAACTGCTAACGCCTAACTGCTAACTCCTAACTTGCCCAGTAGCTCCGCTATCTGCACCGCGTTGGTGGCCGCGCCCTTGCGCAGGTTATCGGTGACCACCCACATGCTCAGTTCGTCCGTCCCCGCTCCCTGGCGGACGCGGCTGACAAAGACCGAGTCATTGCCGCGGCAGTCAACCGGCGTCGCGTAGTCGTGGCCCGTGCGCAGGGTCACGCCGGGCGCGTGCTTGAGCACTCGCTGCGCGTCCTTTGCCTTGACGACCTGTTCGAACCGGCAAGAGACGGCCAGCGCATGACCGACCGATACCGGTACGCGCACGCAGGTCGAGTTCACCTTCAGCTCGGGCAGGCCGAGTATCCGGGCCGACTCCTTGATGGTCTTTGCCTCCTCGCCGGTATTGCCGTGCGAGTCGAAATCGGCAATGTGCGGGATGACGTTGTCGGCAATCTGCGGCCCGAGCGGGCTGTCCTTTGAGTCCGGTTTCTGCTTCATGGCGACGAACTCGGTTTCGTACCGGAGTTGCTCGACCGCGGCCTTGCCGGCGCCGGAGACCGACTGGTAGGATGCGAGCCAGATTTCCCTGAGGCCGAATTCCCGGTGCAGCGGATTGACTGCCACCACCAGCGGAATGGTCGTGCAGTTGGGGTTGGCGATGATGTTCTCGTGCCCTTTGAGCGACTCGGGGTTGACCTCGGGCACGACCAGCGGTACCTCGGGTTTGAGCCGGAACTCGCTCGACTTGTCTATCACCGGGCAGTGCTTGGCGGCCTGGGGCACGAGCTTCCTTGCCAGGTCGGCCTCCAGACAGAAGAAGGCGACGTCGAGGCCCTGGAATCCTATCGGATCGACCTCGTGAACCTCGTACTCCTGGTCGCGGAACTTCATCTTCGCGCCCGAACTCCTGGCCGAGGCAAAGAGCCGCAGGTCTTCGATCTTGTGCGGGCCGGACTCAAGGATGCGCAACACGGTCTCGCCCACGAGCCCGGTCGCGCCGGCAATTCCTATCCTCTTCATCAGGCAGACCTCCGAATGCTACTACAAGCGACTTTCATCCAGCAACTATACCAATCGGCTCAGGTGCTGGCAAGTAGCTCTCAGACAGGCGCGGATTCTCACCACAAAGACGCTAAGTCACGAAGAGGAATCGGCACGTCGGAATAACCCCGGACGGATTCCTGCTTCTCTTGGTGTCTTTGTGTCTTGGTGGTTGATGCCGAAGGGATCAAGGGATCGAGGGATCGAGTGATCGAGTGATCCGACCTGGCGTTCTTGGCGCTCTTGGCGGTTCATCTGTGTCTATCCGTGTTCATCCGTGGCTACTCAGTCCGTCCGGGTCCGCCGGCCGGGCTAGAAGTTGCGGAAGAAGCGGTGGTCGGGCTCGAAGGACTCGAGCTTCAGGAACGCGGCGATTTCCGGCCGGTTGGCGATGGCCGACATGACGATGCCGAACGGTGCTCCGCGCAGCCAGTGCCACTTGGCAGCGACGACCCGGCGAACCCACTTGAGCGTTTGGGACTGCCACCGCTTTCCGCCGAGGCAAACGGTGGCTGTACCCGACTCTCCGCGCGCCGAGGGCCTGTCCCCGCTTTCGCGCGGTCGCACCGGCAGTTCTTTGTACCGGCGGTGCGTTCTGATGAACCGGATGACCTTCTGCTTGGATGGCCACGAGCGGTCATGAAGCAGCACCACGCCGCCGGGCCGGAGCATCTTGTCGATATAGAAGAAGTCGAGCAGCGTGTAGTCGAACGTATGCCAGCCGTCGATGAACGCGAGGTCGAGCACGACGCCCTTCTCGACCAGCCTGGGCAACATTAGATGGGAAGGACCTTCCAGCAACTCGAAGACCGAATCGAGCCCGGCGCGCTTCAGATTCGCAAGGGCCGCCCCGCCAACGGCCGTGCTCTGCTCCGGGTCAACACCGTAGTGCTTGGGACGAAAACGGGGACTGTCCCGCGCGTCGAGCGCCGGGGACACATCCGCGACGCGTCGAGCCGAAACGGGGACTGTCCCTTCGCGGGGCCCTGCGCGACTCCCAGGGACTGTCCCCGCTTCGGCCCCGTCCTTGAGAAGCGCTTCGCAGATTGCGAGGGTTGAGAGACCGAACGCAACTCCCGTCTCCAGCGTTGTCTTCGCCTTCACAAACCGCACCATTTCCTGCAGAATGAGCGCGTCCTCGCGCGGCACCGCGCCGGTGACCTTCCGTTCCCTGCCGGCAAGGTCAACGCACTTGCCGGTGCGGTAGATGTCTTCCAGGACGGGATTCACTCGGCCCTGAGTATAGGCTGCGGCCCTGGCTTGTCCACATCTCGGACGCGTGGAGCAAGTCTGAGCGACGCGCGGTTCGGACGATGGCACACTGTCTGCAGGACTCCTCACGCCAAGTCTCAGGTTGGATGGCAGAGGCTGGAAGTGCGGGAAGAGGGCGGGCGGAAAGACGCGGTTGGTTTAGGCAAACCGCGGGACTTGGCGCTCCTGCTGGGGAGGAATGAGGAAGCAGGTGGGACCAGGGGAGGAGGTAACAGCCGGAAGCCGTCAGCCGGCTTGGGCTTGCGCTTGGGCTAGCTTTGGGTCTGCTGCTTGATGCTTGAAGCCTGCTGGTCGCTGCGACGCAGTCGCCGTCTAGGCCTGAGCCTTGCGGTCGCGTGCTACGGCCGCTTCGGGCTGCTCGAACCGAGACCGGTCTCCGACGCCGAGAAGCAGCGCCGATACCAGGATGTCCTCGTCAAGGTCGTCCCAGTGGAGTCCGATGCCGCCGCCGCTTATGACACAGCGCTGCCGCTGCGCCGGAGTCGCTCTCATCAGGCGCGGGAAGTAGGCTATCGGTACGCCCAACCGCCTCCCGTCCGCGAGGTCCACCCACATCGTGTCAGCGTCAAAGGTGACGCGGAGGGCCAGTGGTTCAACTGCCAAAGTGCTCATTCCAGAACCTCTCAATCTCTGCCTTGTGTTCAGCCGCAACATCCAGCAGCTCGCGGAGTTCATGAGCCGCAATTCCGTGCGAGCTCGCGACCTCTGGAACCGGTTCGAGCCAGAACTTCGCTACCGCGTTCTCTCGTCGCACGTGCACGTGCAGGGCTCGCGTGGGACACCTTCGTTGGAGTAGAAGAAGAACCGGTAGCCCTTGTACCTGAAGATGGCGGGCACACCGGAATTCTAGAACTGGCCAGCGCGAATGTCAAACGGCCGAGGGGTCAAAGGCCACGCCGGTCTCCAGCGTCGTCTTCGCCTTCACGAACCGCACCATCTCCTGCAGAATGAGCGCGTCCTCGCGCGGCACCGCGCCGGTGACCTTCCGTTCCCTGCCGGCAAGGTCAACGCGCTTGCCAGTACGGTAGATGTCTTCCAGAACCTGGTTCACTCTGTCCTGAGTATAGACGACGGCTTCGGCTTGTCCATCTGCGGTGAGCCGGCGGCCGCCTGCAACTCAGCCTGTGCCTGGGCTTGGGTCAGCTGCTTGAAGCTTGCGGCTGTGACGAAGTCACACTCGCTTGGGCTTGTGGTGAGCCGAGCATGTTCAACCGCTTAGAGGTGGGAGTCCTCACCCAACCTGATGGAGGTGAAGGGTTAGCGAAGCGCAAGGGCATTGTCGTGAGGCAGTGTCTGAATGAAGCGTGGAGCAAACGCGCGAGCCGATGGACAAGAACCGAATAGAGGCGTGAGCATCGGACGAGTGGGCCACTGACCACGAAGTCCATATCCATCAAAGGTGCGGAGCGTAGATTCGGCGGTTGTGCTGCGGAAGGCGGTTGAGCTTACCTCGGGAGGTCTGTATCGTGTCCGGACTGGCCGGACTGAGGAAGCTGCGAGGTTTCCTGACCACGATGCAGAAGTCAGCAGCGGGTATAGTAGGGCAAGTGAGCCTGAAGGCCCAAACGGTCTCCAAATCGGAGTCAAATGGAGTGGTGAGTAGGATGTGTTTCTGATGGCGGACAGGCAGCCGAATAACCAGTTGCAACTGGCCTTCGACTTGTCGCCGACGGGTGAAGCCCGGGAGCAGACAAGTGAAGGGACTGAATCCGCGGTCACGGGACACAGCACCGAAAGCCCGACCGATACCGAGCACATGATGGAGGAGGTATGTGACCCGGAGAATCTGAAGCAGGCACTAAAGCAGGTCCAGGCCAACCAAGGCAGTCCGGGAGTTGATGGCATGACGGTCAAGCAACTTCCGAGTTACCTCAAACGGCATTGGCCAATCCATCGGCAGGCCCTACTCGAAGGGACATACCAGCCGCAGCCGGTGAGACGGGTCAGGATACCGAAACCCGGTGGCGGGACTCGCTGTCTGGGGATACCGACGGTATTGGACCGTTTCATCCAGCAAGCGGCATTGATTGTCCTGCAACAGCGGTGGGACAAGACGTTTTCCGAGCGCAGCTACGGTTTCCGACCGAGCCGCAACGCGCATCAAGCGGTAGCCCAGGCCCAAAGCTACATTGCCGAGGGTTACGGCTGGGTGGTGGACATTGACCTGGAGCGATTCTTCGACCGGGTCAACCACGACCTGCTGATGGGGCGGATTGCGAAGCGGGTGAAGGACAAACGTTTACTGCGGCTCATCCGGGCATATCTGAATGCCGGGGCAATGGAGAACGGATTGGTCAGTTCTACTGAGGAAGGCACGCCACAGGGCGGGCCATTGTCACCCCTGCTATCGAACCTGATGCTGGACGACCTAGACCGGGAGTTGGAGCGGCGCGGCCACCGGTTTGTCCGCTACGCGGACGACTGCAACATATATGTCAGCAGTTTCCGGGCGGGCGAGCGGGTGATGGCGGGTATTACCTGCTTCATCGAGCGTCGGCTCAAACTCAAGGTGAATAAGGCCAAGAGCGCAGTGGCGCGAGCAGGCCGGAGGAAGTTCTTGGGCTTCAGCTTTACACTGGGAAGCCGGCCCAAGCGTCGGATTGCGACGGAGGCGATTCGGCGGTTCAAAGAGCGAGTCCGGGAACTGACTTGGCGCAGCAATGGTATCAGCATGAGCTCAAGAATCCGGCGGCTGAGGCAGTATCTGACTGGCTGGCGCGGGTACTTTGGCCATTGCGAGACGCCATCAGTGCTGGCCGACTTGGATAAATGGGTGAGGCGGCGACTACGGTGCGTCCATTGGCGACAATGGCGGCACAGCCGGACGCGGTATCGAGAACTGACACGCCGGGGTGTGGACGGGCTACTTGCCGCACATACTGTGGGCAGTGCCTGTCGCTACTGGCGTATCAGCAAGAGTCCGGCACTAAGCTATGCCCTACCTAACGCCTACTTCAGTGAACTGGGGCTACCTCAACTGTGCTTGGCAGCGAGTTGAACCAGCCGAACCGCCGTGTACGGACCCGTATGCACGGTGGTGTGACAGGGACAGCCTGTGAAGGCCTACCTATGTCAATCTTGCGCTTGCCGTCAGCCGTTAGCTGTCGGCCGACCTTGGCGCGTCAAATGGGCGGGCGGAATCGGGACGCGGCCCGATGCCCTTGACGCCTCGCCTAATAGGTGACTGTTCCTCATTTCCCCTAGTACGAGTCTGGTATCTGTCCGTCCGCCACTAAATGGGGACGCTTCTATGAAGAGCCCTCTGTCAAGTTCGAAGTTCGATAGTCCTCC
>DDXO01000079.1 GCA_002347155.1 Caldifarciminota bacterium UBA2258 | reverse complement strand
CTCGCCGAGCCGGAACTCGACGTTGGAGACTCCCGCGCTGACCGCGTTCTTGCGGGCCTTCTCCAGCATCTCTGGCGTCATGTCTACGCCGATGACCTTTCCTTCGGGACCGATCTTCCGCGCGGCAAGGAAGCAGTCGATGCCGGCGCCGGACCCGAGGTCGAGCACCGTCTCACCGGGCCGGAGCGAGGCGAGCGCGACCGGGTTGCCGCAGCCAAGCCCGAGGTCCGCGCCGTCCGGCACGGCGGCGAGTTCCTCGGCCGAATAGCCCACTGCACGGCTGGCCGTTTCCGGCGTTGCTACCCCGCAGCAGCTCTTGGCCGGGCCGCAGCATGAGCCGGCGTTCTTCGCGACCTTCGCATAGCCTTCTCGTACTACTTGCCTGACTTCGTGTTCATTCTCGGGCATTGGTTTTCCTCTCAGTTTGGTCACAGCAGGTTTCTCGTTCTGAGGCTTTGGGACGGCGCGCCGTGCGGCGGCCGGATTTGCACCGGCGGGCGAGTTGCCGCGCCAGCCCCAGCAGTTCCAGCACCGAGCCGTCCGCGAGCCGGTAGCGCATCCAGCGGCCGTCGCGGCGCGACACCACAACGCCGGCCCGTTCGAGCACCGAAAGATGGTGCGATACAACCGAGATCGACGTCGGGAAGTGGGCCGCTATCTCGCACACGCAGCGCTCGCGGGTGGCCAGCAGTTCGACCATCCGCATCCGGTACTCGCTGCCAAGGGCCGCCAGCAGCGCGGTCGTCAATTGCCGGCTGGTTATGTCCATATTTCTAGAATTATAGAAATGTCCAGGCTGAGGTCAAGAGAGAAAAAACTGGAGGGTCGGAAGTTAAGTGAATCAGCTGCGCGGAGAGCCGGAACTGGAGGGCCGGGGCCTTGCGGCGTAGGCGGAGAGCGGCCTGGCGTCCAGGCTCGGCCGCGGGTGGCGGAGCAGGGCGCGGATGAAGAGCCGCGCCAGTTCGCCGTCGTTGACGAGGGGAATCCCGAAGTCGGCAGCGGCGCGGCGGATGCGGTAGCCGTCGGTCAGCACGGTTTCGTCGGCAGTGCGCTTGGGGATATTTATGACGCACTCCACCTTGCGGGCGGCGATTAACTCAACGACATCCAGAGTGTCGGGCAAAGGAGATTTCGCAGGCTTGGGACACGATCCCGAATGTCCGACATTCGGGTCATGTCCCTGCGCCTGGTCCGACACCTTGCGCACAAGATGCGACTTCACTCCCTGCGCTTCCAGGAACCGGTTGGTACCCGTGGTGGCGTGGATGTCGAAGCGTGCCGCAGCCAGTTGCCGGAGCGGTTCGAGCAGCTTCATCTTGGCGTCGTCGCCGCCGATGGAGACGAGCAGCGATTTCTCAGGCAAGCGGAGGCCGTTGGCGATTGCCGCTTTGAGCCAAGCCTCTTCGAGTGAGTCGCCGAGGCAGGCCGACTCGCCGGTCGAGGTCATCTCGACGTAGAGCACGGGGTCAGCACCCTTGAGTCGTGAGAACGAGAACTGCGGTACTTTGACCGCGACGTAGTCGAGGTCGAGCGTGTGGTAACGTCCACGCACGTTCTCGCCGAGCATGGCCTTGGCCGCTATCTCGACAAAGTCGTAGCCGGTCGATTTGGAGACGAACGGGAAGGAGCGGGAGGCGCGCAGGTTGCATTCGATGACCGATATCTCATTCTGCTTGGCAAGGAACTGGACGTTGAACGGGCCGTTGATGCCGAGCGCCCGGGCGATGGCTTTGGTGATGCCCTTGGCGCGACGCACCGTCTCCAGGTAGGTGGTTTGAGGCGGGATGACTACAGTGGCGTCGCCCGAGTGCACGCCAGAGAGCTCGACGTGCTCGGAGATGCAGTAGATGACCATTTCGCCGTCCTGGGCCACGCCGTCGATTTCGATCTCCTTCGCGCCCTCCAGGAACTTGGATATGACTACCGGGTTCTCGGGGGAGACCAGGGCTGCCTGGCTCAAATATTGGTCGAGCGAGCGCTCGGTCTTGGCGATGTTCATCGCCGAGCCGGAAAGAACGTAGGACGGCCGAACCAGCACCGGGTACCCGGTCTTCGCTGCAAAGACGCGGGCCTCCTCGATGCTCTTTAGTTCCTGCCACGGCGGTTGGACGATACCGAGTTCGTCGAGCAGTGTCGCGAAGCGGTGCCGGTTCTCGGCGCGGTCAATCGAGTCAGGGTCGGTGCCGAGAATGCGGACTCCGCGGCGGTGCAGGCTGAGCGCGAGGTTGTTGGGAATCTGCCCGCCGACCGAGACAACGACCCCCATCGGCCGCTCGAAATCAACGATGTCCAGCACACGTTCGAGCGTCAGCTCCTCGAAATAGAGCCGGTCGTTCGAGTCGTAGTCGGTAGAAACGGTCTCCGGGTTGCAGTTGACCATCACGGTGCGATGGCCGAGCTTCGCCGCGGTCGTGCACATGCCAACCGAACACCAGTCGAACTCAACCGACGAGCCTATGCAGTACGGCCCGCTGCCCAGGACCATCACCGGGCGGCCGCGCTCCTCGGGCTTGATTTCTGGCCCGTCGCCGCCGTAGGTCAGGTACAGGTAATTGGTCGCGGCCGGGAACTCTCCGGCCAGGGTGTCGATACGGCGAGGTCTGGGAGTGACCGCAAGAGAGATACGGCGTTCGCGGACCGTGACTTCTTCCTCCCCGGTTTGGCGGCCGATGGCCCGGTCCGAGAATCCGAGCCGCTTCAGGCGCAGCAGGTCTCCGGCGTCGAGTTGGGCGAGCTTGCGGGCGGAGAGTGCCTGTTCCGCACGCACTATTGCTTCCAGCCGGGCGATGAACCACGGGTCGATGCGGCTGGATTCGCATATCTTCCCGGCAGTGGTTCCGTCCGCGAGCGCGTGCACGATGGCGAAGAGCCGGCGGTCGGTGGCGTTCGCGATTTCGTCGAGCGGGTCGTCGGTGCGAGCCTTGGGGTCGGTAACCCCGTCGTAACCGAGGCCGAGTGAGCGCACGCCTTTCTGCAGTGCTTCTTCAAAGGTTGCGCCGATTGCCATGGTCTCGCCGACGCTCTTCATCTCGGTGCCGATGCGACGCGAAGCGGCACGGAACTTGCGCAGGTCCCAGCGGGGGATCTTGACCGTGACGTAGTCGAGCGCGGGCTCGAAGAAGCAGCCGGTCACACCGGTCACCGAGTTCTTGAGGTCGGCCAGCGCACACCCGAGCGCAAGCTTGGTCGCGACCCACGCCAGAGGGTAGCCGGTTGCCTTGGAAGCGAGAGCGCTGGAGCGAGAGAGCCGGGCGTTGATTTCTATCACTCGGTACTCGCCGCTCGAGGGATGAAGGGCGAATTGGACGTTGCACTCGCCGACGACCCCGAGCGCGGCGACGATGCGGAGCGAGACGGTACGGAGGTAGTGATATTCGTCGTTGGTCAGGGTCTGCGATGGCGCAACCACAATGCTCTCGCCGGTGTGGATGCCCATCGGGTCCATGTTCTCCATGTTGCAGACCGTGACCGCGTTGCCGTGCCGGTCGCGCACCACCTCGTACTCGACTTCTTTCCAGCCGCCGAGGTATTCCTCGACCAGCACGTGCGGGGCGTGACAGAGCGCCTCGGCCACGCGATGGCGGAGTTCATCAGGCGTCCCGGCGCGGCCGGACGAAAGTCCCCCAAGGCTGAACCCGGCCCGTACCATCACCGGGTAGCCGAGCTTCTCCGCGATTGCGAGCGCACGCTCGACCGAGTCAGCCGTGTCGCTTCCCGGCACGGATACACCGATTGAGCGCATCTTGGCGGCGAAGAGCGCGCGGTCCTCGGATTCGATGATGGTCTCGACCGGCGTGCCGAGCACGGTCACGCCCGAGCGCTTGAGCGCGCCTGACTTCCAGAGCTCGACGCCGGTGTTCAGGGCGGACTGCCCGCCGACGTTGAGCAGGATTCCGTCCGGCTTCTCGACGGCGATGACCTTTTCGACGAAGTCCGGTTCTACCGGAAGCAGGTAGATTTCGTCAGCCAGGCCGGGAGTTGTCTGAATCGTGGCGACGTTGGGATTGACGAGAACGGTACGTATGCCTTCCTCTTTCAGCGCCTTGATGGCCTGGCTGCCGGAGTAGTCGAACTCGCCTGCCTGCCCGATACGCAGAGCGCCGGACCCGAGTACAATCACGCTGGAAGGCTTATTCACAACCAGGGAGGGATCAAGGGATCAAGAGATCGAGGGATCGAGTGCCGGATCTCTTTCGCTTTGATCTCTTGGTCTCTCGATCTCTTCAAAGGGTTTCCACGAAGCGGTCGAACAGGTCTTCGCTATCGAGCGGGCCGGGTTTGCCCTCAGGATGGAACTGGACCGCTGAAATCGGCCTGCGCAAGTGCCTGATTCCCTCGACCGAGCCGTCGTTCGCATTCTCGAACCAGACCTGCCAGTCGCGTGGCAGCGTGGCGGCGTCAACCGCGAAGCCATGGTTCTGGCTGGTCAGGCGGCAGCGGTCGGTTCCTCTTTCGCGACACGGCTGGTTTTGGCTGCGGTGGCCGTAGCGGAGCTTGTAGGTGCGGGCTCCGGCAGCGAGCGCGATGAGCTGGCACCCCAGACAGATGCCGAAGACCGGCCGGTTGAGCGCCAGCGCGCGATGCAGCACGGACACGGTCGCTCCGCAACGCTCAGGATTGCCCGGGCCGTTGGATACGAGGATGCCGTCGAACCGCTCGCCGGTGTAGTCATAGTCGGCCGGCACCTGAAGGACTTCGACCCCGCGCTTGAGTAGCTCGCGCCGGATGGACAGCTTGACACCGCAGTCGACGAGGATGACACGCTTACTGCCGGAGCCGAAGCGCTCCGGCTGGTGCACGCAGACTTCGGGCACGATGTCGACGTGGTTGGGGTCGAAAAGCGTGACCGGGTCCCCTGGATAGTCGGCAGGCAGAATCCGGCCGAGCATGGTGCCGCGCTCGCGGAGCAGAATGGTCAACATGCGCGTGTCGATGCCTTCGATGCCGGGCACGTTCTCATCTAGCAGCCACTGATGCAGGGAACGCGCGGCGGTAGCATGGCTCTGGTCAGAGTGTGCGGTGGCGACGATGAGCCCGGACGTCTGGATGCGCGACGATTCGTAACAGTCACTGTCGGCAGCGGGCACACCGTAGTTGCCGATGAGAGGATAGGTGAGGACGAGTATCTGACCGCGGTACGAAGGGTCGGTCAGGCTCTCGACGTACCCCACCATCGAGGTGTTGAATACCACCTCGCCCGAAGCGGGGCCGTGGAAACCGAAGCCCGTTCCTGCGAACTCCGAGCCGTCTTCAAGTTCGAGAACGACTTTTCTTGGCTGGGGATTGACCGGTGGGTGGGTGGCGGAGGGCAATGCGGCCATATCTTAGTGGGGGGTGGACACGGCGCAAGCCCGGCTTGCCGGAACGGAATTCACCACCAAGACACCAAGGCACCAAGAGGAGTCCGGACGAAGGTCAGACCGAGGCGTTGAGCAGGGTCAGTGTCGCGGGAAGTTCGTCCAGACCGGCAATTGTCGCGTCAGGCTTCACGATGTCCGGCACAGGTAGCTTGTCGCGGTTGAGCCAGACGGCTTTCATACCCGTAGCGTGCGCGCCGACGATGTCGGTCTTCGGCATGTCGCCGACAAACGCCGATTCCTGAGCGTCGACTCCAAGTTCGTCGAGAGCGACACCGAATACACGCGGGTCCGGCTTCAGTATACCTGCCGCGCGCGATATCGCGACCGCGCCAAGGTAGCCTCTGAGCCCGGAGGCGGCCAGCTTCGCGCACTGCAGGTCGCACGGGCCGTTGGTGACGACGCCAAGTTTGTAGATGGCTGCCAGCCGGTCAAGGCAGGGCTTGGCGTCGGGATACGCAACATAGCGGTTGCGGCGTTCCAGCGGGTAGATGGCTGCGAGATTGTCCGCGAGGAGTGGGTCACATACGCCGATTTCGCACAGCGCCTGGTTCCATACCTCGGTCCGATAGGTCGGCGCCCACTCGCGCAACTGCTTCATCTCGTCGTCATCGCCCTCGAAGGTCGAGCAGAGCGCCTCCCATGAAGAGATGTCAAAGGTGTTGCCGTGCACCGCCACGACCGGGTGCGCGCGGAAGAGGCGACGGGCCACGCGGCGTACCGAGTCCTTGAGGTCGCCGGGCGGGATGTTGTGCCACTGCTTGGCAATGGCCGCGGTTGCGACCAGCGCCTCGTTAGCTGCCGACTCGTCCGGCATCAGGGTGTCGTCGAGGTCGAAGAGAACCGCTTTCAGCATGAGGCGTGATTCTACTCGAATGCTCTCCTCGTGCAAACCGCACGAGCGTGACCGCCCTCACCCTCGCCCTCTCCCAGAGGGAGAGGGAATGGGGTGAGGGGGTCCGAGCTGTTTGGGGCAAGGAGCTTGGCGTCCTTGGCGGTTTCTTGGACGGTTCGGACCTCAGTCTACAAGGACGAGATTGATGTGTTTGGAGGGACCGTTTCGCCGCGTCGCGACTTCCAGCTTGATGCCGGATTTGCGGGCCGTGGCGTAGACATCGATGCCGCAGGCTTCCATTGACGGCCGGGCATCTTCGGGATGGCGGCAGTCGCCGGTCAGGTCGCAGTCCCGGCACAGCCGGCAGGGTCCGTCGGCCAGTCCGAACGCCTTGTAGTGCCCGTCGAGGAAGGCTGCCCGCTCCAGTTCGGCTACAAGTTGCCGCATCCGTCGTCTCTTCATGGTATAGTCGGATCGCGTGCACACATAGCTGTAGATAAGCGCGTGCCTGTACGCTCCGAGCACCCGCCTCATCTCTTCCGGCGTCGGCGTGCGCGGCGGGCAGCAAAGGCCCTTGCCGAAACCGTCACAGCCGAACTGGCACTTCAGCCGCACCCATTCGGCGGTCACGACGTTCCTGACTGGAATCACCTTGGCCTCAAGCGCGCCGGCCTTCAGCGCCTGCTCTGCGTACTGCCGGTATCTCATTATCCTCGCGGTGTTCTTCATCCCCGCATCCTAGGCCGGTTCCGGCCCACGGTCAAATGCGGTCAAGCGTGTCAGTGTGCGAAGCGCGGTTCGTGTGTCCTTGTCACGAGCCGTCAGCCGTCGGCTGTCACCATGCAGCTTCAGCATCCGCCGTTCATCCACTTCAGGCTCGCAACGATGAACAAGTCCGCCCCACCGTCCGACAGGGCCACTGAGGCCAACCAAAGATGGACGATACCGCATCGTCTCGACCAGACCGACCATCTGGTTGTGCCACGCCTTGACAGATTTACAGAGAGTGTTGCCGATTCTTCCACGCGCTCCCGTACTCTGGTCATCTCTTCCGCTGCCCGCAGCCGACCATCCCGGCTGGCTCTTCGACCGCGTATCCCATATCCCGGTAAGCGCGGAGCCGGTTTCGGTACATCTTCAGGGCCATCGCGCAGTGTGAATCTACGTAGTCATGGACTTCGACGTCCATCTTGCCTTCATGGAGTCTGTGCAGCCTGCCCGCGTATTGGACTATCCTGCCCCTGAATGAGATGGGCATGGCCAGGAACAGCGTATCCAAGGCTGGAAGGTCGAATCCCTCACCAATCAGCGAAGCGGTCGATAGGAGGCATGTCTTCTGCTTCTGCTCAAGTGCAGAATGAAGCTCGGACATCATCTTCTTCCGAGCGGGCAGAGGCATCTCGCCGTCAAGTCGGAATACCTGAACGGGCGTTTCGCCGACCTGCTTCTCGATCTCTTCGCTGAGCGACCGCAGATGGTCCTTCCGGTCCGAGATGACGAGCGGCACCTTTCCCTTCAGTAACGCCCGGACAACGTCGCCGGCGATCATCTCAGTCCGTACAACATCCGTCACAAGATAGTGCCAGATGACATGAATCGGAGGCTTGAGCCCGGCGTTCTCCGGAGTCTGGAACCCGGTCTCCCGCACGAAGACGCGCTTGGACAATACTCCTCCGTCCGCCAACCGGATCTCGTGACGGACCGGACCGCACTGGAAGTGTATGATCTTCTGAAGGCCGTCTTTTCGATACGGTGTTGCCGTAAGCCCCAGGACGAAAGTGGCCGGGAGCTGTTTGAGCACCGCCTCAAACGAGAGGGCCGGTATATGGTGACACTCGTCCACGACAATCTGACCATAATGCGGAATAACTCCAACAAGGCCATCGGCGCGGCTGAGCGTCTGAATCATGGCAATGTCCACCTTGCCCGTGGCCCGTTTCTTCGTTCCCGAGATCGAGCCTATCTCCTTGTCAGAGACATCGAGGAACTCCGTCAGCCTGCTCCGCCATTGCTCGACGAGCGGCTGCCGGTGCACGAGAATCAACGTGGGGGTCTTTCGCAGGGCGAGTAGCGCACAGGCTACAACGGTCTTCCCTGCGCCCGGAGGAGCGACAAAGACCCCGAATTCGGACTTCCTGAGTACTCGAACCGCTTCTTGCTGGTCCGGTGTCAGAGTGCCCCGGAATCCGAGCCGCAGGCGTTTGGGGCGCTGACGTTCGTCCTGAACTGCTGCAGCGGCGCCGGCACTGCGCAGACTCTCGACTGCTGCGTCAAGGACTCCGCGCGGAAGCACGAGATGGTCCGCCTGAAGCTCACCGCTGAAGATTATCCGCGGATGCGGGTACGTCGGCAGACGCATCCGATTGAGCTTGTAGAACTCGGGGTTGGGGAATGCGGCGAGCCGCTTCAACCTGCCGATCAGTCGGGGAGGCAGACCGTCGAGCGAGATGGTCAGTTGCGAATCCACACGGATAGTGACGGCCCTGCCAACCATCTGCAAACACTGGCCCCGGTCCCCGGCCGCCAGCAGCCAATCGTCGGCGCGTATGTCCGGGACCTCGGCGTCCGCGGTTCCGTCCCGGACGGAGACCGTCTCCGGGACTGCGATCCGTCGGAGAACGGACTCCGTGTCGTTCAGGCTGAGCCGTCGGATACGGGCGAGATACTCCCACTGGTCCGCAGCCGGCTCGGTATCCGAGGCCAGGAATACGCTATTCCCCCTTTCCCTCGGTGTCTTCTGCAGCGGCAGGGCGATGAGGTTGCCGAAGCCACCCTTCGGCAGGAAGTCCTGATTGGGAAAGAACCGGTCGAAGCTCCGGAAGCTGATCTGAGGACGCCGGTCGAGAGCCCGCGCCAGCAACAGGGTTCCCAGTCGTCTGGCAAGTCTCGCCGGAACCGGTTCACTGAAGAACAGCCAAGCATGGGCACCGTTTCCCGAACGCGACCTCTCGAGCGCTACGTCCATCCCCAATTCCGTTCCGACTTGCCGATAGGAAGCCGCGCCGTCCTGCCATCCGCTGCCGTCGAAGTCACAGGCGAGGAACATACATGTATCATCAGCCCGAATGGCGTAGGAGCCAATCGTGCAGGTGCCCCGGAGGTGAGCTTCCACAATCTCGGCATCCAGCGCAAGAAAGGCCCGGTTGGGGCATTCGGAGCACTTGGTCTTCGGCTTCTCGCATGTGCCCGGAACCCACTCGTTCCGACAGGCTGGCGAGTAACCACTGGTTCCCTTGCGGGGATTCTCCCAGAGCTTGGGAAACACGTCCTCGCGACAGCGAAACAGAGAAAGGAATAGAGCCACTTTCTCTTCTGCAGTGGCGGGAATCTGAGCTACGGTAGGGCGGCCAAGCGGCTCGATGCGCGGTGATAAGCTGCGCCTCAACAGCTCAAGGCGCTCTGCCAGCGCATGTCTTTCAGCGTCGAGCAGCCTGAGCCGTTGCTCCAGCTCGGCTATGCCTGCCTGATTTTCATCCACTGCCTGTCAAAAGGAACGATGCGCATTCATCGGGATGCCCTGCTCGATCGCCTAGCGTCTCCGAGCCTTCCCACGTGACGGCTTCGCAGCCTTACGCTCAAGTTGCCTTGCGGTGCGATCGAGATCATCTTCGACGGCGGCCTCGCGCTCCAGCCGGGCACGGTCGTACTTCTCGAACTGCTCCAGGGCCAGCGCCTGCGCGACTTCCATCGAGACCTTGCCCGGATCCTTGAGCACTTCCCGGTCATTGAACCGCAGGAACGCATCCAGCTTCTCGCGCCAGTCACGCATGTACAGGGGCTTTCTCCGCTTCGCCTGGTCCTCGGCGTAGTCCAAGTACATCACGACAATCCGGTTCAACTCGCCGATTTCCTTCTCTTCCAGGTAGTTCTTGGCCACGACCACATCGGTCCGGCGCACCTTCGCGCCCTTCCACGTCGTCAGGCCCATGTTCGGCTTCCGGGCGTCTGCCCGTTCCGCGACAATCTCGGCTGCGGTCTTGCCGGCAATCGCCCAATGCAGCTTGTTCTGGACAACCTGGAAGAACTCATTGGTCGCGTCGGCGTTCGCGTCATAATCAACCGCCAGCCGGTAGATGTCCCGAATCTTCTGATAGAACCGCTTCTCGCTCGCCCGGATGTCGCGGATGCGCTCAAGCAATTCGTCGAAGTAGTCCCGACCCAGCGTGCCACCTTCCTTGAGCCGCTCATCATCCAGCACGAACCCCTTCACCAGATACTCGCGTAGACGCTCCGTCGCCCACTGTCGAAACCGCGTACCCCGCTCCGACCTTACACGGTAGCCTACGGCTAGAATTGCATCGAGGTTGTAGAGCTTTGTCCGATAGCCTTTCCCGTCGGCGGCAGTTATTAAGTACTCCTTAATAGCTGACCCCTCATCCACCTCGCCCTCGGCAAAGATGTTCTTCAGGTGGATGTTGACATTGGCGACCGTGGTCTGGAAAAGCTCGGCCATCAGCCGCTGGGTCAGCCAGACCGTATTGTCTTCGAGCCGGACCTCAATCCGGCCCCTGCCGTCCTCGGTCTCATAGAACACGATCTCGGAGCCCGTAGCCCTCCGCTCGGGCAGATTGTCACTCACTTGTAGCCTCTCATTCCAGGTCGGCCTTTGTGACAGCGGGCTCGTCCGAACCCTCGCTTTCGTCGTCGAGCAGACCTGTCTCAGCAAGGCGCTCGCTGATGTAGTCACTGTAGCCCCAGCCGATGTCGCTTGCCCTCTCCTCTAAGGCGCACACCCGTTCTCGAAGTTGCTCCAAGAGCCCGTGGTTGCGCTCATCGCAGAGCATCCCGAGGAGGTCGTCCAGCATTGATTCGAGGCTTGTGTAGAAAGACTCATAGTCCACGCCGTAGGTCGCCCCGCAATCGGTGCCGCTCTCGACAAAGACGAGCATCAACTCGGCAGTGCCGGCCAGGTCCGACGTGGCCTTCTTGTAGGCGCTGATGGCCTTGCGGGCGTCACCTAGACGAATCTGTCGGGGAGGGTCTGGAAAGACCGCATCCGTGACCTGTTTCCGACACTTCTCAAGCAGAGCCGACCAATCCGTGTCAGGGAAGAGACGCGAGGCGAGAAACGTGCGGTTCTCCTTGGAGAAGTCGAAGAGCGCCTTCACTATGCCAATGACGTAGTCCATGTCGGTCTGTCCGAGCCTTCTACGAATGTCGGTCCAGGTCGGAGTAGTCCTCTTGCCGGTCGGTTCCTGCTGGTTCATTGCTTCCTCCATAAATGTGTTGGGTGTCCATCGGCAGCCCGAGTCGAGTGCGCTAGTCGGACTCCTTTATGTCACAGGAGACGCTGCGGACCGATGCCACGACAAGCTGGTCCCGGCCGTGCACTTTCCGCAACTCATAGCTGACAACTACGCATTCGTCCTTGGGGAAGAGACGCTGCTTTCGCTTTATCAGGTCGCGCATGATGGGCCTGAAGTCGTCCGCCGCCTGCTTGCCGGCTTCGGTAAGGATAGCCTGACCGGCTTCGTCCAAGAACTCCTCGCGCTTGTCTTCCGGCAGCAAGCTGGCGTTCCAGGCCAATGCGGCCGTCGATACCAGACCGTCCAGCACCTCCTCGGTCTCGGCGTGGCGGAGGTGGGGCTCGATGAAGGCCAGCAGGACTTCGGACAACTTGCGACCCGGCCCTGATTCGCTTGCGCTCCCTGGTTCGCCGGTCAACCCGACCGACTTGAGCTTCTTCTTCAGCAGATTGAGCACTACGTCATCGGACAGGCCCTTCAGCTTCTTGAACGCGTCTGTCTCCCTGCCTGGCCGGATTCCGCGGTCGCTACCCGTGTTCTGGTTTCTCATTTCGCCTCACCTTCAATGATTCTGAGTTCCTCTTCAGGCAGCCTGTGTACTCTCACGCCAGCGCGGGGGCTACGGCTCACGGCTCCGGCGCGTTTCCGGCGCTGCGTCCGACCGAGGCTGCAAGCTGTAAGCCGTAGGCTGTCGGCTGTCATCATCCGCACGACCAACTCGGCCACCTGAAAGCTCTTCAGCTTCCGATAGCCGCCATGCTTGGGGATCAGAGACTCAGTCACGGTTCACCAGCCCCCAAGTCATTTGCGCACGAGGCTACGCGTCCACTTGGGCATCGGCGGCTTGGGGTCGAGTGCGCGCCATTCCTCGTCGGTCATGCGCTCGTTGGCCGGCTTCGGGAACTCGTAGTACGAGAAGCAGCCGCCCACTGCGACGTACGTCTTGCCGTAGAACGGTATCAGCACAAACAGCTTGCACGGGTTCCCTACCGCGACTTCCAGCACTTGGTCCTTGTTCGGGTCCGTCGCCACGTCGGCAACGACCGGCATCGGTTCGGGCCTGGTTTCAAGTCGGGTAAACATCGGCTCGCTATCAAGAGGCACGGCTCTGAACATCTCGTTGGTGATGCCTCCAATATGCGACCCGATGTCGTGGCAGAACTCCGCATCGTCCTCGTTGAGTTCCTCGCCATTCAGCTCTTTCTGCGCGATCCGGGCCAGGTCTTGCGAGACTCCGGCCAGCGACTGACACGCCCTCAGCGTATGCTCGCTGGCGACTTTGCTATCCGCCAAATGTTGCTTCAAGCTGTCGGCCATTTCTGCAACCTGCGCAAACACGCGTGGCTTTGGTTCCACGTACGCCTGATACTTTGGCTGGGAGAAGTTCACGCAGCCAAACTCGACATATGTTTGCTTTGCGTACAAGAGCACGTTGTGGCGCATCTCGGCCCAGGAACCACTCGACGTCATTAGAGTCTTGTCGGCATAGGCCTGGCTGCGCACGAAAAGCGGAGCTGCCGCACCTTCTTGGAACTCAGCTACGGGCTCAAGATTCAGCTTCAGTGTCCACAGCCACTGCAGAGTTGCCGTGCGGCGCCATTCCTGGTCGCTGATGCGTGCAAGCCTGGCCGTCACCGAGTCGAGCTGGCTGGTGTAGTTCTGGAACCTGTCTTCATGATACGTGTCCAGCAGGTGATGCCGCGCCCGCCGCGAGCCAAGGGCAGCCATCACGTCGAGCCCCATCGGGAGCAGCCGTGGGTTGTCGGACCAGGTCCCGACCTTGGAGAACACGAGTTCACCGAAGATGTAGGAATCAAGCAGGAAGCGCTGGCCCACTAGTCTCATCCCTTTGGTCGTACTCAGCGGGACGGTGTAGAGCAGTCGCGTCGACAGTATCCGCGGCCCGGGCAAGCCTCCTGTGACCGACATGAATCTCTGCACGTTCAAGGGACTCGCCACCCAGTTGGTGACGGGAGTGTCTCCACGCAGGCCATCAAGAAGCGAAAGGTAGTCGAGCGGCAGCAAGTCGTCGGCCTCGCCCACCATCCAGGCTGTCGGCTCGTAGACTCGACGCCAATGGGCCACAACGGACTTCGGACTGCCTCCCTTGGACTCGCGGAACGCGTCGCACAGCAGCAGTGCCCGTCGAGTGGGTCCGACTCCCGCATCCCAGTCCCCATCCGGGCAAAGGTAGAAGGTCACTCGGCTCAGGAACATCATTGCCTTGAAGTAGCACCGCAGTCGGTCGCTCACGGTGTAGTGACCACGTGGCTTGTACTGCGTGTAATCTTCCTCGCTGCCCAGCGTCGGAGACCTGCGTACTCCTGCCGCCGCGTCTATCAGTGCACGTTCCGTCCTGACCTTCTCGGCCGCGAACCCCGACACCTCGTATGTGGGGTCGAGGATGGCAAGCGGAACCGACAGGAGTGCGACATTGTCTCTCGCTGCCGCTCGGATGACGGCGGGGTACCCGGCTTCGCATAGCTTCAGTTGGTGTTCAACCAACCCGTGCAACATCGTCTCAAGCGCCGGGTAGAAGTAGGTCCTCTCGGCGTCACGCAAGGCGAAGTCGAAGAGGACGTGGAACGTGTGCAGGGCCAGGTCGGTCGTGACGAATACTGGCAGGTCTTCGTCAGCGGACTCGTTGTAGATGTCTAAGATCTCGGAGTCGGATGTCGTGTAGGCGATGATGCCCTGCGTGTCCAGCGCGGCCAAGTCCTCAGACGAAAGGTCGCGGGTCAGTTCGGGGTTCGCGACCTGGAGCGCGAAGGCAGGTAACGCCAGCGCGAGCAGCAGGAATACGTGGATGGAGATACGACGGACTGATGAAGATGAATGGAACGCGCCTCGCATCGAGGTCATGTTAGCACGGAGAGGGTGGATGTCAATGGCGATTGCGATATGTGGAAAGGGGAGGGCTCGACGTAGCAGAATCGGAATCGGCAGGCTCTGTTCCGGAGCCCAGCGGCGAAGTTTAGTCATAGGCTACAACTTCCTCCGAAGCTGAAGCGTTCCAACTCCTGCCGCCACAATTCATTAGGCCCCACTTTAGAAACTCCCCTCCGTCGTCCCCCAGGTAGTCCTCCAAGTTCCTGTCCGAGTTGTTCTCCAGGTCGTCCCGGACGCCGTCTTGACCATTGCCTTCCCGGCTGTCTGGGTAGTTGTTGCCCGGGTAGTTCTGCCCACTGCTTGCCCGGTTGTCTGCAGAGTTGCCCTCCCGGTTGCTCCGTCCGTTGTTCCCGAGACCGTTCAGACCGTAGCGCCCCGGGTCGCCGTCCTCGTTGTTCTCCCAGCAACTCCGACCATTGCTTTCCCGATTGCCCGGAGAATCGCTTCCCGAGTTGCTCTCCGGTTTGCTCTGCACGTTGCTGTCCCGATTGCCGGGAAAGCAGTACCTTGGGCCGGGCGTTCGTTCAGATTGCGAGAAGCAGGACGCGGACCGAGTTCTGCGTAGTCAGTGGATGGGTCGTTTCGGTCTTGGCGGTCTTGGCGAGCTTGGCGGTTGCGCGAGTCCTGAAGCTTTGTGCCTTTGTGTCTTTGTGGTGGAATTCGGGCTCGGACTCTTGCCCGGCGTCAGCCGAGGCAGACGTTGTCGCCGGATTTGCAGGCGTCGCACTCGAGTTCGAGCGTGACGTGGCTGATCTCGAAGTTGTCGCGCAGGGCGCATTCGAGCTTGGTGAGCATGGGCTGGAACGAACTGACCTCCGCGTCCTTGACCTTCAGATGCGCCATCAGGGCGCGCTCGCCTTCGCCCAGGGTCCAGATGTGAAGGTCGTGGACGCCGGAAATCTCGGGGGCGAAGCCCAGTATGAACCGGCGCACCGTGTCGAAGCCGACGTCGTGCGGGGTTGAGTCAATCAGGATGCTGGCCGATTCGCGGAAGACCGAGTACGCTCCGTAGATGACAAACGCGCTTACCGCCAGCGAGAGAATCGGGTCAATTACGTACCAGCCGGTGAAGTGGATGATGATGCCGCCGACCAGCACTGCAATCCAGCCGAAGAAGTCTTCGAGCAGATGCCACATGGCTGCGCGGATGTTCAGGCTGGCGCGGTCACGCCGGAGGAGCAGGACCGCGAAGCCGTTCACCGCAAGGCCGGCAACGGCCATGACAATGAGAATCGGGCTCTTCACCGGCTCGGGCGACATGATGCGCAGGACGGCCGCGCGGACGACGAAGAGTGTGAGCCCGGCCAGCACCAACGCGTTGATGAAGGCGGTGAGGATGCGTACCTTCCGGTAGCCGAAGGTGCGGCGCTGGTTCGGGGCGCGCTCGGACATCTTCAGGCCGAAGTAGGAGAGGCCGAGCGCGACCGCGTCCGACGCGTCGTGGATTGAGTCCGCGACCAGTACCAGCGAGTTGGCGATCAGCCCGAAGACGAGTTCGGCGACGGCGAACCCGAGGTTCAGTACGATTGATACAATGAGGCTTCGACCCTGGCGGGCGTGAGCATGGTCGCGATGGTGGTGACCTGGCATCGTCGACAGAATGTTAGTCGACCGGCACCGGTTTACAAGTGCTGCCATCGTTGACAGGTTTGGGGTGGCGGCTAAGCTGAGTCGAGGAGACAATCCATGAAAGCAATCGCCGCAGCTATGACTGCCGCCCTGTTGTCCGGCGCCGGGTGTCAGGCAAAGCGCCCGGCCCTGCCGGCCAAGGGCGTGTTTTTCCCCGACTCGCTGTACAACTCCAGCCTTGCCCGCATCACCGACAAAACCGCCGACGGCTACTCGGGGCCGGGCATCGAGAATGAGTACGCCCGCGCCGACGCCGAGAACAGCGACGGTGCCGGCGTCATCCTGCGCGGGCAGGACGGCGAGTGGTACCTCTACGACCGGAGCGGCCGTCGTATGGCCGCGCACCTGGCCAACCTTGGGTCAGGCGAAGAGCCCGAGCCCCGCTGGGAATCTAACGCGCCGCTGCAGTTCTACTACCTCAACGGGACCGAGCTGCGGTGCTACGACTTGTCCGACAACACCTTCACGACTATCCACGATTTCAGGAGCCGGTTTCCCGACGCCAGCTTCATCACGACCAAGACCGAAGGCGATGCCTCGCTCGACCGGCGCTACTGGTGCTTGATGGTCGAGGATTCGGCGTTCAACGTTCTGGCTGTGGTCTGCTACGACCGGGACCTTGATGCGGTCGCCGGGGTGAAGACCAGCTTCCCGGACCGTATCAACTGGGTCTCGATGGACATGAGCGGCAGCCACTGCATCGTCGGTTACGAGAGCAGCCCGGCCCAGGCCTTCTCGCGGGACTTCGCCACGATGACGCAACTGCCCGCAGGCGCAACCGGGCATATGGACCTGGCGTGGACCGCGGACAGCACCGACGTGATGGTTTTCCAGAGCAACACGACCGACTCAATCACGATGGTCGACTTGAATACCGGCGCGGCGACGCCGCTGCTGGCGATTCCGTTCGACGTCAACACTGACATCGGGCTTCACTTCTCGGGTAACTGCGCGCGAACGCCGGGCTGGTGCCTGGTCTCGACCTATGGAGCGGAGAACCCGACTGCGGGTCAGTCGCACTCCTGGATGGACAACCTGCTCTTCATGGTCGAACTCAAGGCCGACCCACGCGTGGTCAAGGTCTGCCGCACTCGCTGCTACACCGGCCGCAGCCCGCAGCCCAACTACTTTGCCGAAGCTTACGCTACGGTGAACCGGGCGGGCACGCGCGTCTACTTCGGCTCGAACTGGGGCGACTACACGCCGGACTACACCGACGTCTACGAAGTCGACCTGCCTGCGGATTGGAGCCACTAGCAGGCAGCACGGCCTGCGAAGACAGCTTCGCCAAGGACCCGCAGACGTACCTGCCGCAGACGCGGCGCACGGCCGCCGAACCGGAAACTGACATCTGGGGAAGATGACGGACACTTCCTCGGAGCGCCTGCGTCCGACTCGGCGCGGAAGCGTCCCTGTTTTCCCGCGTCCCTGCGCGAGGCAAGGGACGAGTTTGAGCGGGAGTTCATCAGGGCGTCGCTCGCCCGGAACGACTGGGACAAGACCAGAACCGCGGAACAGCTCGGCATTGAGCGGACCCATCTGCATCGCAAGCTGAAAGACCTCGGCATCTCCGAGTAGTTTTCGCTGTTGCCGGGTCGTGGGGCGGCCGCTAGCGGCGCTTCGGCGTCGCTCCCACCTCACCTTTGTCCTCGGTCAGGCTGGCGTTCGCGTACACGCGGCGGTTGGCGTGGTCCCGTTCGAAGTAGTTGAGTGAGAAGAAGAAGATGCTGATGAGGATTGTCTTAGCGACCTGGACTGCCGGGTTCTCTTCGCCGCTGTACGCGGTGACGAACCGCCACCAGCGCCGGAGTATGCTGGGGATTGAGAAGAAGAGCCGGTTGATACGTTTGTAGGCGCGGAACACGTCCTGGTCGGTGACACTCTTAGGCCGGAAGACAAGGTGGTCGCCGTCGTAGTTGGCGAGGTTCGTGTCGGTCAGTCGGTTCTCGGCCACGACCCGCTTGTGCAGGGGCGTACCCGGTATCGGTATCGCAATCGACATCAAAATGGAGCTTGGGCTGACTCGGGCGAGGTTATCCGGCAGGTTCTCGTAGTATCGAGGCGTGTCTTCGTCGATTGCCAGCATCATCCCGGTGAAGGTGAGGATGCGGCGCTGCCGCAGCATCCGGAAGAGTTGTTGGTACTCGTCGACGTGGTTGTGGCGTTTGTGGATGGCCGCGAGACTCGGTTCGTTGAGCGATTCGAGCCCGATGAACGCCATGCCGCAGTTGGCCTTGACCAGCAGGTCCACGTATTCCTTGTCGTGGAGGCAGTCGAAGCTGAACTGGATGCCGATGGCCCACATCTTGAGCTTGGCGATTTCGCGCAGTACTTGCTTGGCGTGTTCGATGTCGCCGCCGAAGTTGTTGTCCATGAGCATCGCCAGCTTACGCTTGGGATAGGGCAGGGTCTTGATGGCGGTGAGGTCGCGGATGACGTCTTTGACCGGCCGGACCCGGTAGGGCTTATTCTCGACCGTGAGTTGGCAGAAGCTGCAGCGATGGATGCAGCCGCGCGAAGTCTCGGTCACCATTACGACCGGGAAGACCGACTCGACCAGGTCGTAGCGCGGCGGCGGGATGTTGTCGAGCGACGGCGCGAACGGAGCGTGGTAGACCTTCTGGTGCCGGCCGTTCACCAGGTCCTCGACAACCTGGGGCCAGACCTGCTCGGCCTCGCCGACCACGGTCACGTCGAAGTGGGGGATGACCGCGTCCGGGAAGGTTGAGGCATACTTGCCGCCGGCAATAACGATCTTGCTCCGTTCGTGGAACCTGCGCGCCACCTCGAACGCGTGAGGTGCGCAGTAGTCCATGAAGCTCAGGGCGATGAAATCGGCGTCGGTGTCATAGTTGATGGGCCGCACCATCTCGTGCAGGAGTTCGACGTCGACGATCGGCGGCGTCAGTCCGGCGACCAGAGCCCCGGCCAGCGGCGGCGCGGGGGAGCGGGCGTAGTAGGGATACTCCTCCCCGAGGTTCTGAAAGAGAACGATTATCAGCAGCTTCGGCTTGCTCACTTCACTCCTCCTCGGCCCGCAACTCGTCGGCGAGCCGATTCATGTAGCGTTCAACGATGCCCGGCGTCAGCACCCGGACCAGGCCGAGCGCGCGTCCCCGGGTCGTTATCGCGAAGTCTTGTTTCCCGCGTTCGACTGCCCGGATGACAGCTGCGGCCACCTTGGCGGCCGGCGCATATGGACCATGCGGCCGTACTGCGCCGCCGACTTTCTTCTCCGCGGTGAAGATGTTGGTCGCGGTGTAGTCCACGTAGGCCGTGGCAACGGTAATCCCGCTGCCGTGGATCTCTGCGCGCAGTGACTGCGCCATAGCCGCGAGCGCCGCCTTACTGGCCGAATATGCGGCAAGATAGGGGACGCCGTGCAGAGCGGCAACCGACCCGATGTTTACGATATGGCCTGCTCCCTGTTGCCGCATCACGGGCAGGACCTCAAGGACGCAGTTGACCGCGCCGAGGAAGTTGACGGCCAGTACCGCACTGATGTCGTCAGCTCCGGTACGCTCAAGCGGACCGTAAACGCAGTTGCCGGCGTTGTTAAACAGGACGTCTACACCGCCCAGATGGTCCCGGCACTCCGCGACCAGGCGACCTACCGCCGGACGGTCGGTCACATCGCAGGGCCAGGCAAGCGGACGTGGTTGGTCCGGATGGCGGGCGGCGACCTCTTCGGCGGCCCGGAGAAGACGGAATGAGTCACGTGCGGCAAGGCAGAGGACTCCGCCACGGTTGGCCACTGCATCGGCGAGGGCGCGGCCGATGCCCGAAGAGGCCCCGGTAATGAGCACGCGCCGGCCGGCGAAGTTCATTCCAGTCCCAGTCTGGCGCCGAGTCGCAGGAACTCGGATTGGTAGCGCTTCAGGTCGCCGCCGAGTTCAAAGAGCAGGTTGCGGAACGGCGCGAGGTCGGCATCCACGGCCTTGCCGGACGGGAATACGAGCGTGACCGCCGGTTTCTCCTGCACGGTGCCCAGCCGGGTGAACTGCTTTCCCTGAGTCGATGCCGCGGTGAGGAACTCCTGCTCACGGTCCGGCGCAACCGTCGCCACCAGTTCGAACTCACCGTGCGGAGCGGCCGCGAACGCCCAGCCCGGCACGCCGGACTTGCGGCCGAGTACGAGCGCGGGCTCGCACAGCAGCTTCTGCCAGTCGCACTCAACTCGGAACCCGACGTCGTTGAGGCGCAGCAGTTGGTCGAGCGTGGCGAACAGGCCGTCGCTTGTGTCCATGCAGCAGTTGGCGTATTCGCGAATCAGCTTGCCTTCGGCGATACGCGGAGCGGGACGGTACAGGTTCTCGGGGAATGCTGCGTCAGGCAGACCGGACAGCCGGGCGAGGCCAAGCGCATTGCCAGCCCCGAACGGACCAGAGGCGTAGACGACGTCGCCGGGCCTGCAGCCGCGGCGAGTGATGATCCGTAGCTTCGGAACGAGGCCGAGCGCAGAACTGGTGAGCACGGTCCGGTCGCCGAAGTTGGTGTCACCGCCCAGTATCGCGGTATTGCCGGCCCTGCACGCCGCGTCCATGCCTTTCGCCACGCCGGCGTGGAAGTCGGGCGGCTTGGCTCCATCCAGCGTCACCGCGACCACGAGGCCGAGCGGGTCGGCGCCGACCGCCGAGAGGTCGTTCAGCGAGGCGACTACGGAAATCCAGCCGGCCGTGAACGGGTCGCGGTAGATGCCTTCGGCGATTTCCTCGGCCACCGTGTCGATGGTTACAGCGAGGAAGCTGTCCGCGCAACCAGCCATCTCAACCAGTTCTGCGTCCGTCTCGTGGGCCGCGTTGACGCGGTTTGCTGGACTGGTGAATCCGCGCACCCACCGGTCGATCATCCGGTTCTCGATTATCTCGTCCATCTTCATAAGCACACCTCGATTCCCCTCGGAACTACCGTGAAGACGGCCCAGTCAGTTCTTGTGACCTCGCCGTCGAACTCGACCGCGAAGTCGCGCGCACAAGAGACTTCTACGCGTCTCCCGTAGCCGGTGCACGTGCCGGGCCGGCCGCTGAACTTACCGCGCGACACCGCTGCGAAAGCTGCGATGCGGCCGAAGAAAGACAGCCCGTGGGCGACGTTGACCCCGAGCCGTCCGTCATCAGGCGCTATTGGCGTATCGTAGCAGAGCGAGCCTGCGAAGTTGGGCCGTTTGATGACACCCATGTTGCTCACCTCGAGTTCGACTTCTTCGGAGTCATCGACCTTGATGCGCAGCGGTATGTTCCTGAATCTGAACATGGTCCGCAGGGCCGCGGCGCTGACCGCCGCGTCCACCGACACCCGCTGGAGTGCACGAATGAAGCCCGACCGCGAGTTGAAGTAGTCGTTCGCGTCGGCGGTGACCCCGATGCTGGCGTTGAGCAGGCAGTAACGGGTGCCGGCCGGCGATTCAATGCGGATTACGTCAACCGGCCGCGCCCGGTCAAGGCTGGTGTGCACCGGACAACCGCCGATGTAATCCTCCTCGCGGAATGGCTTGTGGAAGTCGTTGCTCGACCCGAGCCCGACCGCCCCGAGTGTAACTTCACCGGCGCGGCCGAGCTCGAACAGCGCGTTGAGTATGACGTTGACCGTGCCGTCCCCGCCGGCCGCGACAAGGAAACGGGCGCCATCGGCTAGGCCGCGCGCAACCACGTCTTTCACGCTGTCCTCGGGTCCGAACTCGACCAGGTCGAAGTCGCCGATGCGCTCGTGCAGGCCTGGGCCCGCTCTCTCCCAGCGCCTGCGGCCGGTGCCGTAGTTGCAGCCCGGGTTGAGCAGGACAACCGGCCGGGCCATGGTGCTACACCTGCTCTCGCTCCGGTCTCAGTTTGAGGACCAACTCGAACGCCGCGTAGAACAGGGCCGCAGGCAGGACCCAGCCCGGCTTCATTGTCAGTACCATCGCGAGGCAGTAGAGCACGAACGCGCGCACGACGCTCGCGATCGGCCCGTGCGACCTAGCTTCGTCACGGATGCCGTGGATGGCGACCTGCGCCCACAGGTTGACGACAAGACCGGCGCAGAACACGGCCGCGCCCAGCAAGTTGAACCGGCCGCTGAGCCAGATAGTCAGGCCCGAGCCGGCTGCCGCGCCCAGCGCGGCCAGGTCGCTGTAGACCGCGTTGGCCAGCCAGCCGAACCGGACCGGGAACGTGTTGTAGCCGGTCTGACGGTCGGCCGAGATGTCCTTGAAGTAGCCCATCACGACGAAGTTGGCGTAGCCGAAGAAGATCGCCAAGACCGCGGCGACGAACGCATCGGTTTCAGGCCGGCTGCGGCTGAACAGGGTGAGGAGCCCGACCCCGGGGTCGGCCAGCCGGCCGATCATCGGCAGGAGTGCGACAATCCAGGAATTCCACGGCGGCCCGCCCCACCACGTCCGCTTGAGCGGGGTGTATGTCAGGAGGCCGACCACGGTCAGCGCCGCCAGTATCAGCGCCCAGCGGTTGAGGAACCCCATGATGAACACGCCGACTATCAGGCCAACGAGGCTTGTCGCCATCACGGCGCCACGGGAGATCTCGCCACGCACCATTGGCCGGTAGGGCGACGATATCGCGTCGGTGTCGGTCTGGAAGCAGTCGGTCAGGGCCTGGCCCAGGCCGTAAGAGAAGAAGAGCGGAAGGAACGCGAGCAGTACGCGCCACGTCACCGGCTCCGGTATGAACGCCAGTCCGACCGCGCCGGCCGCACCCGACACGAAGAGCAAATAGGGCCGCATCGTGACCAGGTAGCCGCGCCAGAATCTCCCCGTCAGCAGACCGGCGCCTCTATAAGCCGTCACAGAGCCTCCTGTCCGGGCCTAGATGATGCCGACCGCGCGGCCGACCTTCCTGAACTTATCGAGCGCCTGCTCGAGCTGGCCGGAGGTGAATGTCGCCATCAAGCTTACCCGAATGAGGGATCCTTCCTTCGGGACCGCCGGCGGTACGACCGGGTTGACCACGACGCCCTCGTCCTGCAATCCGCCCGTCATCTTGAAGGTCCGCTCGTCGTCACCGATGAGGATGGGGATTATCGGGGTTATGGTTTCCTCGAGCCGGAATCCGGCCTGCCTGAGGCCGTCCTTGAGGAACCGCGTGTGGCTGCGCAGGGTCTGGATGAGCCGCGGTTCCTGCTCCATCACGTCGAGGCAGGCAAGCACAGTCGCCGCGACCGACGGCGGCGGGCTGGCCGTGAACATGAACGGCCGGGCAGCGAACCGCATGTACATCACCGCGTCCCGGGTCGAGCCGGTGAAACCGCCGTAGGAAGCGAAGGTCTTGCTGAACGTACCCGCCACGAACTCGATTTTCCCCTCGAGGCCGAAGTGCTCGGCCGTGCCGCGGCCGTGCTCACCGAGCACGCCGGCGCCATGGGCGTCGTCGACCATCACCGCCGCGTCGTACTTGTCGGCCAGCGCCCGGATGCGTGGCAGGTCGGCCACCGTTCCTTTCATGCTGAACACGCCGTCGGTGACAATCAGCCGGTTCTTCGCACCGGCCGCCTTCGCGAGCCCCTCCTCCAGACTGGCCATGTCATTGTGGTTGTAGATCAGCACATCGGCACGGGAGAGCCGGCACCCGTCCACGATCGAGGCGTGGTTCAGTTCGTCGCTCAGCACGACGTCGCCTTTGTCGGTCATCGCGGCGACAGTGCCCATCATCGCCATGAACCCGGCGCCGAACAGAACTGCGTCTTCGGTGCCCTTGAACCGGGCCAGTCGCCTTTCGACCTCGGCGTGAAGCGGGCAGGTTCCGGTCAGCACGCGCGAACTGCACGCCCCGGTCCCGAACTTCTGCATGGCCGCGGTCGCCGCCGCGACCACTTTGGGATGGCTCGCCAGCCCGAGGTAGTTGTTGGAGCCGAGCATTAACAACTCTCTGCCGCCCATTCTTACCAGCGGCGTGGCGGTCGGTTCGAACTCGCGCAGATAGAAGAACTCGTTACGGGCGCGGGTGTACTTGACCCGCTCGGTCACGTTCGCGCACTTGTCAAACAACCCCACCTGTACCTCCTTTTGCCGTTTCTGCCGAATCCGGCAGCGATGACACAACACGTCACGCGCGGTTCGCGGTGCGAAACCGTCAGTCGGCCTGCGTCTGACCGGATTCAGCCCGGTTACGACGAGATGTTAGGCTTGTATAGGTCTGTGTCAAGTTATGGCGGCCCGTGGCTTCCACCCTAATCTGCGCAGGAGTCCGTCCGTGTCGTCAGTGCTGTCGCAGGTGAGGCCGGCTTGCGCCCCGCGCACTGCCGGACCGTCTGCTGCATAAGCCTGCGACCGGGCAGGCCCGACCGTGAGTTGCCAATGAAGGTGAAGCGGACCTGAAGCGGGGGAAGTGCGTTTTCACCCTGCTCCAAGGCGGTGGCAGCCGTCGCGTCGGTTCGGAGGAGGAGGCCGCTGCTGCCGGTCACGGGCGAGGTTTGACCGGAGGGGTTTTTGAGGCTAGAATTAGCGCGGTGAAAGAGAAACTGCCGGAGATCGGGAAGATTTCCCATCAGGTTTTTGAAGAGCTGATCTATCCGCGGCTCGGCGCGAAGAGCCGGAACGTGCTCGTCGGCCCGATGCACGGCGTGGACACCGGCATCATCCGCGTCGGCAACCGCGCGCTGGCCCTGACCACCGACCCGGTTTTCATCGTGCCGGAGTACGGCTGGAAACGGGCGGCCTGGTTTGCCATTCACATCCTGCTGTCGGACGCCGTCACGAGCGGGCTGCCGCCTCGCTACCTGGCCATTGATTTCAATCTGCCGATGAGCATCACCGAGGAACAGCTCGAAATCGTCTGGAAGACGATTCACAGCGAGTGCCGGCGTTACGGCGTTTCTGTCGTCACCGGCCACACCGCGCGTTACGGCAATTGCGGTTACCCGATGGTGGGCGGCGCCACGGTCATCGCCGAGGGCGGGCTCTCCGACTATGTCGCGCCGAGCTTCGTTCGGCCCGGGGACAGTGTTATTGTTACCAAGGGCCCGGCAATCGAGGCGTCCGGCATCTTCGCCGCCATGTTCCCTGACCGGCTGGAGAACAAGTTCGGGCACGAATTCGCGCGCAAGGCCGAGAAGATCTTCTGGAAGATGTCGGTGGTCGAGGACGCGCTGGCCGCGGTCAGCGTCGGCGTGCGTGAAAAGGGCGTGACCTCGATGCACGACGCCACCGAGTGCGGGCTCTGGGGCGGGTTGTACGAGATGGCCCAGGCCGGCGGATTCGGGGTTCGGGTCACGAAAGAGGCGATACCGGTAATGCCCTGCGTGAAGGAGATTTGCGACCTCTATGGCATCGACCCGTACAAGTCCATCAGCGAGGGCACGCTCATCCTGACCTGCCGGCCGAAGAAAACCCGGGCGGTGCTTACCGCGCTGCGGCGCCGGAACATCCGGTGCGCCGGTATCGGCGAGGTGACTCGCCGAGGTATGGTGCTGGTCGAGGACGGCAAGGAGACAAAGCTCGTGCATCCGGTGGTAGACCCGTTCTGGGCAGCGTACTTTGGCGCCATCAATGCGCAGGTCCAAAGGACAAAGGCCAAATGACAAACGAGGAACGGGGACTCGCCGAGGCCGTAGCGATGCTGGAAGGCTGCCGGGAGTTCAGCGCGCTGATTCCGGAGGTGCGGGTCAATATCGTGTACGCGCCGGAAGGCGCGGAGCATCCGGACCAGGTTCTCGGCGTCGACGGCCGCATCACCGTGGTCGCCGGAATGCCGAAGGCGTCCGGGCCGATTCGAGCGGGGGTCTCAGACCATATGGCACGGCTCGTGACCGAGTCGCGCCGCCATGACCCTTCCATTCGAGCCGGGCTCAACTTCCGCTGGAACGAGACGATATCTGACTACGTGCAGGGCTACTGTACGGCGAAAGGTCTGGCGTTCGTCTGCATCGACCGCGCGGCCGAACCCAAGGAACTGATTGGCAGGGACAAGGGTTCGATTCCGTGGAAAGTGAAGCAGTTGGTCGCGGCCTGCGGCAAGGTGCCGCCGGTCTTTTACGAATCACGGGGCTGGGGCAAGGAACCGCTTTTCTTCCTCGTCGGTCCTGACCCGGCCGGAGTCGCAAACAGGGCAATCGAAATCGCGAAAGGGCTGGCACTATGAGCAAAGTTGGTCCTCGGAAACTGGCTGCGGTTTGTTATGACCACATCGGCGGCGCGCTGGGCGAGAGCCTGTATGACGCCTTGGTCCGCAAGGCCTGGATAAGTTCCGACCGCGGCGAACTGAAGGTGACTCCGAAGGGGCGCCGGGAGTTGGCCGCCCTGGGCGTCCCGGTTGAGGAACTCGACGCAGCCGGGCGGAAGCAGGTCAACGCCTGCGTGGAGCGCCACGCCGGCATGTTCTACGCCCACATCGGGTCGCACCTCGGTTCGCTGCTGGCAGCGGCACTCGTCGAGCAGGGCTGGCTTGAGCGGTCGGGCCGCGAGTTCCACATCACGCCTTCGGGCCGGCGCGGTCTGCGCAAGCTCGGCGTCAAGTTCTCGAGTTAGGCAGGCGAGCCGCGCCGTGCTGACCTGTCACTCGACGTTCATCCGGCTTTGCGGGACTCGCGTGAAGAGACCTCCACGCCGAACCGGGCCAAGGAGGCAGAGGTGATTACCAGGATTGTATCATGCGCTCTGCTGCTTGCGGTGCTTGCCGGCGGCTGCAGGAAGCCGTGGCCGTTTCTCGACAACCGATACTCGAAGATACCGGCCGACGCAGTGAAGGGTACGCCCGCAACCGACCCGTTCCCGCCGTTCACCGTCTCTTCCGAATGGGAAGCGCCCGTGCCGATGCCGGGACCGGTAAACTCGGCCGGAGCCGAGGACTCGCCCTTCATCACCTCGGATGGTCAGGAGTTCTACTTCTTCTTCACGCCCGACGTGCGGGTGCCGGTCGAGAAGCAACTGCTTGACAGCGTGACCGGCATCTGGTCCTGCCGGCTCGTCGGCGGGAACTGGAGCGAGCCGGAGCGCGTTATCTTGAGCGACGACGTCGCCATGGATGGCTGCGAGGTGATTCTCGGCGACACGATGTGGTTTGCGTCGGTTAGGGCTGGCAACTACGGCGAGATTGACTGGTACACAGCCACCCGCAAGGACGGGACGTGGAGAGACTGGCGCAACGCAGGCCGGCAGGTGAACGAGACGCTGAAGTTCGGGGAGCTGCACCTGAGCTCCGACCACAAGACGATGTACTTCGGTAAGGACGGGCAGTATGGCGGGCTCGACCTTTTCAAGTCCGAACGGAACGCGTCCGGCTGGGGTGCGCCGGAGAACCTGGGACCGAACGTGAACGGACCCAAGGACGAGAGCCGGCCGTTCCTGTCGTCGGACATGAAGGAGCTCTACTTCACGTGCTGGAATGACACGATAATGGGACCGTGCGTCTACCGGTCCAAGCTCGACAGCATGGGCAACTGGAGCCCGGCCGAGCTGATTGTCGGCCGGTTCGCGGGCGAGCCGACGCTGGACGACGCCGGGAACCTCTACTTCGTGCACCACTACTTCACCGGCGGTGACAGCAGCCGGATGCTCGAAGCAGACATATACGTCTGCAAGAGGAAATGACCAGTTACCAATTGCCAATGACCACCTAGAAAGGAAAACTGAGATGAACTGCAGGACGATAATGGCGGTAGTCATCAGCAAGCGGATTGCGGAGGCGGTGAAGATGCAGCAGGTGCTGACGAAGCACGGCTGTATCATCAAGCTGCGGGTCGGATTGCACGAAGCCGGTAACGTCTGCGCGGACGACGGCTTGGTGCTTCTGCACCTCTGCGGTACGAAGAGGGAGGCGGCGGCGCTCAAGGCCGACCTGAACAAGATCAAGGGCGTCAAGGCCAAGACGCTGACCATCTAGAACAGCAGCGCTTCGCAGCGGAACCGCCCCGGAACGCGGGCGGAACAGAGGAAACCGCATGGATGTCATCGATGCCATCAACACGCGCCGGGCGTACCGGTCGCTCGCGCCGGTTGCCATAACTGAAGAGCTGGTGCGGGACTTGGCGCGGTGCGCGCAACTGGCGCCGACCTGCAACAACAACCAGCCGGCACGGTTCGTGTTCGTGTGGGAGCCGGCGATGCTTGAGAAGATGAAGCCGGTCTTCAATCGCGGCAACGCCTGGTGCCACGCCGACTCGATGATGGTGGCGGTCTGTGCCGAGAAGGAGGCGGACTGCCTCATCTATGACCGCGAATACTACCTGTTTGACACCGGCCTCCAGACCGCGTTCCTGATCCTGCGCGCAACCGAACTCGGGCTGGTGGCGCACCCGATTGCCGGATACAGCCCCAAGGCCGTGCGGGCAGTGCTGGGCATCCCGGACACAATGCAGGTGATCACACTCGTCAATATCGGCAGACACGCGGATGCCATCAGCCCGGTGCTGAGTGAGAAGCAGATACACGACGAGACCCATCGCCCCGAGCGGCTGCCGCTCGAACAGGTCGCGTTCTTCAACCGCTGGCCCAGGGAGGAGGGAGGAGAGAGGAGAGATGAGAACACATGACTGGACTTAGGAAGCTGCATCTGATTATCGGTTTCACACTGGTACCGTTCCTGCTCGTGACCGCAGTCACCGGTTTCATCTACCTGCTGTTCCCGCGGTACTACCACGTGCTGCGCTGGCACGGCTGGTTCAAGTGGGGCGGGCTGGTGCTGGCGGCCGGACTCGCCTTTCTTGCGGTCTCCGGTGCTGTTCTGTACATGAACATGCGCATCCAGCAGTGGCGGCGCAAGGCCAAGTTGAGGACCTCGTCATCTGCGCAGCCGACGCCCCCGGCCGGCCGAGTTTGATCCTTCGTACCGGGCGCGTAGACTGGAACTCACCCGCGTAGCGACCTGATGCGTGAAACCGGTAAGGTAGTCAATGTCCGCGGCGGCCGGGCCGAGGTCGAGGTAGCGGCCAGGGGCGAGTGTGAGCATTGCAGCGCTCACGGCATCTGCAACTGGACCGGCAACAGCATCCGCCGGGTACTAGCTGTGAACCGGGCCGGAGCCGTAGCCGGCGACACCGTGGAATTGGAAAGCACCGAAGGAACTGGGGCAAGGTCGAATCTGCTGGTTTTCGGCATACCCGCGCTTATGATGGTCGCGGGCGTGTTGGTCGGCGGGCTTGTGCTGCGCAAGGACCTTTGGTCGGGAATCCTCTCCGGAGTCGGACTGGCGCTCGGGTTCGGAATAGTGAAGGTTATCGACATCGCCGTGCACCGTTCAGGCAGAAGCCTGCCGGTGATTGTGAGACTGGCCGAGAAGTCAGAAGCTTGCCCTGCTGGTTCCGACGGTGGCGAAGCCACACGAGCCGCGCGGAGAGAAGATTCTTCGCTGCGCTCAGAATGACAAGACGGCGTGGCGAGTCGAATGGGTCAGAAGGCAGAACGCGGAAGTCAGAATGAAGGAGACTTGAATGAGAATGCTGATACTCGTGATGTTGGTCGCGGTTTCGATAATGGCGTACGGTAAGGACGGTGCGACCCCGGCCGGCGGCGTACCGGAGATGAAGAACCTCGAACACGGCACCATGCAGTTCTGGCACGACGTGAAGTTCACGCCGGATACAACCGACCCGGCCGGCAAGCGCGGCAGGTGGTCGGGCTGGTTCCATCAGGACGTAGTCGACGCGTCCCGGCTCAAGGACGGGGTCATCCGCGGCAAGATTGGCGGCCAGTGGATGGACTTGAAGGTGGTCGGCCTGCCGGAGGATTTCCGCAAGTGGAACTTCGGCAGGCGGGTCGAGCAGCTCGGCGTGATAAAGAAGATGATGGCGATGCCCGAGGGCGCGATGGGCGGGATGATGAAGCCGGAGGTCGCCGGGCCGCACAACGCAATGGTCGCGAGCCACGGCATGAAGCGGAAGGACTCCGAGTTCGACATAAACAACGCGGTCAAGGGCACAGGCTGGCTGCCCAGGCCGGAGAAGCTCGTGGAGATGACCGCGCTCTTGAAGCAGACCTGGGACGACCCGATGGAGAAGAAGCTCGCGCTGCTGGAGAGCCTGTACACGAAGGGCTCCGATGTGTTCGACCGGACCAAACAGTCGTCGCTCGAGCTCTACGCCCGACCCGACTTCGAGACCCACACTTTCCTCAACCAGATGGTCGACCCCGGCGTCGCAGTCGTCTATCTGGACCTGCCGAAGTCGTACGAGCTGCGCTGCATCGCCCAGATGCTCGACCCGAACGACCCCGGCCTGACCGAATACGAAAAGCAGGTCGTGGACTACATAAACCTTGTGCATGACTACTTCCACGGGCAGTCGCCGCGCAAGTCCATAGGCGTTATCTATCACGTGGTGCAGGTGTTCGACAACTCACCGGGCAGGATGCGGGGACAGCGGGTTGTGCCGCTGCTGCCCTAGGCGGGACGCGGAGTCAGCCACGAAGACACCAAGCAGAGAGCGAAAAGGATGAAGGCGGAGGGATGAAGGAT
>DDXO01000082.1 GCA_002347155.1 Caldifarciminota bacterium UBA2258 | reverse complement strand
CCCGCCTGCTCCGCCCCCCCCCCTTGTTCCTCCCCGCCCCGGCGATGGCCTCAAGCGACCTGGCGCCGGCAGCCGGGTTCGTGGTCATGGAGCTGTTGATGTAGTCGACACCGCGGAGCCGGCGAACGTGCTCCAGCCGATGCGGCAGGCCGGCGAACCTCTTGAGCGTGCGGCGAATCGGTTCGAGACCGACGCCGAGCAGCCGCACCGTCGCGATCGCAGCAAGGCAGTTCTGGATGTTGTGCGCCCCGGGGAGCTTCAGCCTGCGGACCGGCAGCACTTCGCGGCCGTCTGCCCAGAGGCTCCCGTCGGCGAAGCGGGCGTCAACGTGACGCCGCCGCAGGGAGAAGAAGTGCTTCTCGCCTTTGCCGCGTGTCCGGGCCGCATACACCAAAGGGTCATCGCGATTGAGCACCGCGCAGTCGTCGCGGTCCTGGCGGTCGAGTATCCTGAGTTTGCAGTCAGCGTACCGACGGACTGTGCCGTGGCGGTTCAGATGGTCGGAAGTGATGTTGAGAATCACGGCCACCCTGGGTTTAAGCCAGCGGGCCCGTTCCAGCTGGAAGCTCGATGTCTCGACAACGTAGTAGTCCTTCGGCCTCTCCAGCAGCGCGACCGAGAGCGGCCGTCCCGGGGCCAGGTTGCCGCCGCAGAACACGCGCTTGCCGGCATTCTCCAGCATCCGGGCAATCAGAGCAGTGGTGGTCGACTTCCCGTTCGTACCGGTGATGGCAATGACCGGCCCTCCCACAAGAAGGCTCGCCAGATCGAGTTCATCGACGATCGGAATCAGACGCCTGCGCAGTGCCTGGACCAGCGGCCGGTTGTTGCTGACGCCGGGACTCACGACCGCTAAGCCAACCTGGGCAGAGTCGGGTCGGCGCGTCGTCGCCATGCCCGCCTTCCGCAAATGCAGAACGGAGCTGGAGTCCAGCGCTGCCGGGTCCTCATCGCTGCCGATGACTTTTGCCCCGGCCCGTAACAGAAACCTGGCGACCGCCGTCCCGGACCTCCCCAGACCGACCACCAGCACTCTGGCGCCCCGCAGGGGAATCGAGGGATCAAGGGATCGAGGGATCAAGGGATCGATTGCCGGGCACTTTGTCCCTCTATCCCTCTGTCCCTTCATCCCTGCGCCTTTCTTCCTCATCTTATCTTCAGCGTTCCCAGCGCCGCCAGCCCGAAGAACACAGCCAGAATCATAAAGCGGGTAACGACCTGCGGTTCGGACCAGCCCTTGAGTTCGTAGTGATGATGCAGCGGCGCCATGCGGAAGAGCCTTCTCCCACCAGTGGCATGGAAGTAGGCTATCTGCAGCAGCGTGGACCCAGTTTCCAGTACCAGCACCCCGCCTACTATCGGCAGCAGTATCTCGTGCTTGCAGAGTATTGCCGCAAGGCCGAGGACGCCGCCCAGCGGCAGCGACCCGGTATCGCCCATGAAGACCTGGGCCGGCCAGGCGTTGAACCAGAGGAAACCCAGGCAGGCTCCGACCATGGCGAGACACAGTATCGTCATCTCGCCGCCGGTCGGAATGAACATGATGTTCAAGTACCGGGCGAGTTTGTAGTGGCCGGAGACGTACGTCAGGACGGCGTAGCTTCCCAGCGCTATCGTGACCAGCCCGGCGGCAAGGCCGTCGAGGCCGTCGGCGAGGTTCACGGCATTTGACGCCGAGACGATGACCAGCATCACGAATGGGATGTAGAACCAGCCGAACTGGACAACGATGTTCTTGAAGAGCAGGACATTCGTCGTCGAGCGGTTCGCCGGGTCCACCGGGATAAAGTAGAGCACAGCACCGACGAAGAACGCCAGCGCGAACTGGCCCAGGAGCTTGAACGTTTTCGAAACCCCACGCGGGTTCCTGAGCCTGACCTTGACATAGTCGTCTGCGAATCCGAGCAACCCGAGCCAGCACGCGACCAGGAGGCCGAGCTGTATCTGGCGATTCCTGAGGTCGGCGAAGAGTAGTACTGCGACTATCCCTGCCGCCAGGATGAGGACGCCGCCCATCGTCGGCGTGCCGGCCTTGCCTTTGTGGCTGTCCGGCACCTCGTCGCGCACGTTCTGGCCGATGTTCAGGCGCCTGACCAGCCGGATGAGCGCAGGCCCGAGCAGCAGCACGAGCACGATGGCGAGCCCGCCGGCCATGGCAGCCCGGAAGGTGATGTACTTCATGATGTTGGCCAGCGCGGCCAGCACCGGGCCGTGTCCTTCGCGTAGCGACGTCAGCAGTGAGTACAGCATCAGTTCCTGAAGGGGACCGAGGGATCAAGGGATCGAGGGATCAGGGGATCGAGTGCCGGACACTTCATCCCTCTGTCCCTATGTCCCTTCATCCCTGCTCCCCCAGCAGTTCTCTGGCCGTCTCCCGATCGTCGAAGTGCCGGCGCTCGGTACCGACGACCTGGTAATCCTCGTGTCCTTTGCCGGCAACCACGACCGCGTCGCCGGACTTCGCCTCGGCCAGAGCGCGGCGGATTGCCTCTCTGCGGTCAGGTTCCACGATCCTCGGCGCCGTACCCATGCCCCGCAGGATCTCGGCGATTATCGCCTGCGGTGACTCGCCCCGCGGGTTGTCCGACGTGACGATGGCCACATCAGCCAGTTGAACGACCGCGTCCCCCATCAGCGGTCGCTTGCCGCGGTCGCGGTCACCGCCGCAGCCGAACACGACAATGACCCGGCCGGTTGTGAACTCCCTGACCGTCGAGATGACCCGGCGCAACGCGTCCGGAGTGTGCGCGAAGTCCACGTAGACCCTGAAAGGCTGGCCGGCGTCCACCGGCTCGAGCCGGCCGGGAATCGCAGCCAGGGCCTCGGCCCCGGCAACCATCGTCTCCGGGGCCCAGCCGAGGGCCTTGCCCGTACCGATGGCGGCCAGCAGGTTGGACAGATTGTGGCGGCCGATGACCTTGAGCCGCACCGGCCAGATGCGGGCATCAATCCCCACCTCGCAATCGAGCCCGTCCGGCCGGACGCCCGTGACCCGGCCCGAGACGGCAGGCACCGGCTCGATATCAGACCGCGTGCCGTAGGAGATGACCCGGGCCTTGATCTGGTGGGGGATATCCCGGCCCATTGCATCGTCGAAGTTCGTGACCGCGGCGGCACTCGGAATGAGCGCGGTGAAGAGCCGCATCTTGGCCTCACGGTAGGCATCCAGGGTCCGGTGGAAGTCGAGATGGTCCTGAGTCAGATTGGTGAACGTACCGACCTTGAAATCGAGGTCAAACACCCGGTCGAGCGCGAGCGAGTGCGATGAGACTTCGGCAATGCACAGCGGGATCTGCCTCTCAACCAGCCGCGTGAGTAGCTGCACGAAGTCGAGACTCTCGGGCGTCGTCTGCCCCGCCTTGACCGTGTCCCCGCCGTCAAAGTACTCGATTGTCCCGACGAATCCAGGCTCGATGCCGGCCTGCCTCGCCATCGACCGCACGAGGAAAGCCGTCGTCGTCTTGCCGTTGGTACCGGTGATGCCGACAAGGCTCAGTTTGCGGGCCGGGAAATCATAGTAACGGTTGGCAACCTGGGCGAGGAAACGGCGCGGGCTCTTGGTCTGAACCACGGTCACCCAGTTCTTGTGCACGCTGTTGACGTCAGTTGTCGCCACGGCAACCGCGCCGCGGTTGACGGCCTCGTCGATGTACTGCTGCCCGGAAACCCGGAAGCCCTCAATGGCGACAAAGAGGTAGCCGGGCTTCACCGCCGCGGAGTGATAGGCGAGGCCCTTTATCTCCAGAGCCGAGTTGCCCTGCACCGTGCAGGGGACACCCTTGGTCAAATCCGCAATGCGCTTCATGGTTAGCCCCTCGTCCCCCGCCCCACTTCCCCCGCTACCGGACCGGCTTCCCGGCTCCGCATTCGCTCGAGCAGGATCAGGTTCTCACCAATCTGCTTGAACACCGGGCAGGCGGCCGTGCCGGCGAACCGTTCGGTCTTCGGCTCGTCGATGAGAACTGCAACGACATACCTGGGCTTCTCCTTGGGAAAGAAGCCGATGAAAGTCATGCGGGACCTGCTCTTCGAGTAGACGCCGCCCGGCTCGACCTTCTGGGCAGTCCCTGTCTTGCCACAGACCGACACACCGTCAATCTGCGCGAGCTCGCCGGTCCCTTCGGTCACTGCCCGCTCGAGGATGTCCTTGATCCGGCGGGCGGTCTCCGTACTGATCGCCTGCCGTAGCCGGCTCGGGCTGAATCGCTTCAGGGTGACCCGCGCGGGCCGCAGGCAGGCCAGGAGACCGGAACGCGAAGCTTGGGACCTGGGGCTTGAGGCTTGTGGCTGCCTGACCGACTCGATCAGATACGGCCGAAGATAGGCACCGTCGTTCGCCACGCACAGGTAGGCGGCGGCGAGCTGCAGCAGGGTGACGGTCACACCCTGACCGAAGGCGATGTTGGCGAAACGCAGTCGGTTGAGCTTCCGGGGCGGGTCAATCCGGCCGCTTCCCTCGTTCGGCAGTCCGATCCCGACGGCGTTGCCGAAACCGAGCGCCCGCGCGAGTTCGTAGTACCTCTCCGGGCTGAGCTGCATCGACAGTAGTGCACAGCCCGGGTTCGATGACTTGATGAACAGGCCGGGGAAGTCAAGCACGCCGTTGGGATGGACGTCGCGAATCTTGTACTTACCGATCTCGATGAATCCGGATGATACGTCAAAGCTCTCGTGCGTCAGTCGGCCGGCGTCCGGGCTCTCCAGCGCGGCGGCGCAGGTTACCAGCTTGAAGGATGACCCGGGCTCAAACTGGTCGGACAGAGCCGCGGACTTGTATGTCTCCCGCGGGTATGCCGAATACCGCATGGGATCGAATCCCGGGTAGTCGGCCAGGCCCAAGATCGAACCTTTCGTCGCGTCGAGCACTATTGCCGACCCACCGAGCGCCCGGCTCTCCGCGACCCGCTGTTCCAGGGCGTCGTAGCAGATCTGCTGTACGTCAAGATCGAGAGTCAGGTGTATGTCGAGGCCCGGAACCGGCCGCCGCTGCGGGAAGCTGGGGTAGGGGAAGGCCCGGCCGATCGCGTCCTTCTGGAGCTGGACCCACCCGCCCCTGCCGCTCAGCACCGAATCGTATTCGAACTCCAGGCCCGCCCGGCCCCGGTCGTCGCCGGTGAAGCCGACGACGTTGGCACAGAGCTCGCCGTGCGGGTAAACCCGCGCGTACTGGTCTTCGACGTAGGTGCAGTTGCTGAACTGCCGCTCGACCAGCACCCGGCGCAGCGAATCGCCGGCAGCGTAGTCAACGTCGCGTCGGAACCAGAAGAGGCGTTCGCGGCGGTAGAGTTCCCGGGCGATGGCCTTGCGCTCGGCGAGCCCGAACTGGGCCAGAATCGCCGCCAGAGTATCCTTGTCGCGCGCCCACTGCGGCAGTATGCGGATTGAACAACAGGAACGGTTGAGTGTCAGCGGCCGGCCCGCCGCGTCGTAGACGCGGCCCCGCGTCGCGTGCAGTTCGAGAGTCTCGCCGTGCTGGCCCGTGGCCTCGCGCTCGTAGTACTTCCAGCGGCCGAGCTGAATGTAGCCGAGGAAGACGAGCAGACCGGCCCAGGCCGCCGCGGCTGCGGCAATGAGTACCTTGGTACGACTAATGGGCTGCCGCATCCGCGCCCGGGTGCTTTGCCATTGCCACCATCTGTCCATCCGGCATGAGCATCTGGCCCGAAGGAGCAGCCGGTCGTCCCTGCGCGACCCAGAGCGACTCCATCCGTGCGAACGCCGAAAGCCGGACAATCTCTGCGTCCACGCCTTCCAGCTGCTCGGCCAGCAACCGCCGCTGCGTCTCCAGCCGGGAGAGAGCGCGGGTCAGTCTCACGCTGTAGCTGTGCTGGTAAAGGTACGCAACTGCCAAGGCACAGATTACGAAAGCCAGAATGATCCGCCTCGCCGTTGTCATCGAATCACCTCGGCAGCCCGGAGCCGGGCCGACCGAGCCCGATGGTTCTGCGCCACCTCTGACGCGCTCGGCCGAACCGGCTTCGCCGTCAGCAGGCGCAGCTTGCCGGTGACTCGCCCAGCCCGCAAGACCTGCTTGACCTCTCTGTCCTCAAGCGAATGGTAGGAGAGCGCGACCAGTCTGCCGGTCGGAACGAGCACCTCCAGCGCCCCGGCCAAGCCGCGCCGGATATTCTCAATCTCGTGATTGGTGACGATTCTCAGGGCCTGAAACACCCGCGCCAGCGACTTGCGGGCGAACCGCGCCGGGACTGCATCTGTTATCGCCCGAACGAGGTCCCCGGTCGTCTCCATCTCCCGCCGCCGCTCGTGGATGACGCGCGCCACCCTGCCACTCATCGGCTCCTGTCCGTACGCCCGGAACCAGTCACGCAGCATCACTTCCGACGAACTGCGAATCAGATCCAGGGCAGTCGGGGTCTCGGCCGTCTGGTCGAATCTCATGTCGATCGGCCCGTCCGCGTCGATCGCAAACCCCCGCGGCCCCGACAAGAGCTGGTACAGGCTCGCGCCGAAGTCAAACAGGATTCCGGTCACGGGTGCGAGACCCAGCTCGCGCACAAGCGTGGGCAGATCAGTGTAGTTTGCGTGAACCATCTCAACATTGTTGAAGTCACCAAGTTGCCTTTTCGCCGAGGCCAGCGCCTCGGGGTCGCAGTCGATGCCTAACAGGCCGAAGGGCCGGCTACCCCGGCCCTGACCGTCGTCGTGCTGCGCTGTCGGCCGCTCGCGTCCTGCGGACGCGGTTCGGTTGGGCTCTCCCTCGTTGCTCGCGGCGAGAGCCTCGAGGATCGACCGCGTGTGCCCGCCTCCGCCCAGGCAGGCGTCAATGATGACCCCGCTGACCGGCTTAAGGTACTCGAGAACCTCACGGGGCATTACCGGCTGATGGTACATCGCGCTGGACCTGTCCGCCGCGTATGGCGGCTCTTTCATCGGCCGCTCTTCTGCCATCAAGCCTCTTAATAAGTTTGTCGTACAGCCGTGCGTTCTGGGCCACGTATTCGTCGAACCGCGCGGGGCTCCAGATTTCAAAGAACGGACCAAGACCCACAAACCGGGCCTCAGCGCCGATACCTGCCAGGTCGGTCAGCTTCTTCGGCAACAGCACCCGACCCTGGCCATCGAGCTCTATCTCATTGGCGCCCGGCAGCCACAACCTCCGCAGCACCAAATCCTGCTCATTGTAAAGGTCGAGATTCCTCAGCCGCGTGACGTGCACCCGCCACTCGGGCCGGACGTGTGCTTCGATACACCCGCTGGCTCCGCGCAAGAGCACCACCCTGTCGTCGGTGCCGGTGGGGAAACTTCGCCTGAAACTCGAAGGAATAGCTGTGCGATTCTTGGCGTCCACAGCATGAGTGTAGTCGCCAACAAAGAGGAAATCGTAGCTATCTTCTAACACATTTCACCACTTAACTGCAACGCGGCTTGATTCTATAACTACCCCGCCCCCACGTCAAGCAATATCTGCGACGGTTCTATGATAGTAAGTATTTGATATAAAGTAGCTTATTAAGGTGGGGATAGACTTGAGTCAAAACCCCCGCACAAGGGTGGAGCTTGGCGACCAGCTTCGACCATCTCCTTGCAGCGCCAGCACTTGACGCTATTCCGTTTTGATGCTGCGGATGGCACGGGCACGCTCAAGCGGGCTTCCGTCCCGCCGTCAGTCGTCGTGCCTCTTGGCGACACGCACGAATCGCTTGACATGCCGATTGATTCGTGATTGAATGGGGCATGTACACAGGCATTGTTGCCGTCTGTACCAAAGGAGAATCGAGTTGAAGATGACCACCGCGGCCTACTTGCGCGAACTGCGCAGGACGTTTCCGAAGCTGGCAAAGAAACACGGAACTCCTCTGTTCATTGTCAGCAGGACCCTGCTGCTCGAACAGGTCGCACGCTTCCGCAAGCTGCTGCCGCGAGTGGAACCTTTCTACGCGGTCAAGGCCAACCCCAACCCGCACGTGCTGAAGGTTCTGGCCCAGGCCGGACTCGGGTTCGACGTCGCGTCGCCGCAGGAGATCGACTGGGTGCTCGCTGCCGGAGCGAGTCCGGACCTGCTCGTCTACGCCAACACGATGAAGCGCAGCGAGTCAATCGAATTCGCCTGCCGGCGCAAGGTGAACCTGATGACGTTCGACTCGGAATACGAGCTATCCAAGATTGCCTGCCACGCTCCCGGTGCATCCGTCATGGTTCGTATCAAGGTGCCGAACGTCGGCTCGATTGTCGAACTCTCGCTGAAGTTCGGGGCCGACCCGGCCGACGCGGTCCCGCTGCTGCTCAAGGCAGCAAGGCTCGGCCTGAAGCCGGTCGGCGTCAGCTTCCATGTCGGCTCGCAGTGCACACACGGGGACAACTATCTCGAGGCGTTCGAACTCTGCAAAATAATCGTGAACGATGCGCTGCTCAAACAGCTCCCGCTGCAGATGATTGACATCGGCGGCGGGTTCCCAATCCGGCACTTCGACACCGACGAGGACTGGTTTGCCAGCATGGCACCAGCCATGAACATGGAGATAAACCGGCTGTTTGACTCGAGCATCAGGATCATCGCCGAACCGGGTCGGGCAATGGTCGGCCCGGCGTGTATGCTGCTTACCAGCGTTGTCGGCAAGTCGATCCGCAACAACAAGCACTGGTATTTCCTCGACGACGGAGTCTACGGTGCCCTCTCCGGCATCATCTTCGATCACTGCAAGTACCAGTTCGAGGTCCTGAGAAAAGGACCAACCCAATTGACGACGCTGGCCGGACCCACCTGTGATTCACTCGACATCATCTCTGGGGCCGAGGAATTGCCGGAGCTTGACTTCGGCGACCTGGTCTATGCCCGCAACATCGGAGCCTATTCTCTGGCCAGCGCCACCACTTTCAACGGCATACCCCCGGCCAAGCCGGTATTGGTCCCGTAGGGAGGATACATTGAGCAAAGGGCGAATGACGAGGAAGACAGGACAAGCGTCAAGAAGACGAGAACGAGAGGCGATCAGCACGGCTCCGGAGCCGCCGGCAATGCCCCGCGGTCGCAGAGACCTGTCCGAGGTGCCGGACTGGCTGCGCGATCGCAAGTGCCCGCACAAGGCGAAGTACATGAGCGGCAGGCGGATCATGCCCGCGGGTATCACCGGCAAGGAGAAGCTGACCGCCCTGATGGATGGCACTTTTCTCGCCTACAACGCGGCGCGGCTGCGCCAGGGCTGTAAGTTGTTCACGAACAAGATGCTGGCCCCGGACACGGTAGTCGGCATGAGTCTCGCCGGCGCGCTCACGCCTGCCGGACTCGGCTGCGCGGCCATTGTCCCTCTCATCAAAGCCGGATTCGTGGACTGGATTGTCGCTACCGGGGCAAACATGTACCACGACCTCCACTTCGCGTTCAACATGCCTCTTCACGTCGGCTCGCACCTCGTGGATGACACCGACCTCCGCCGCAACGACGTGGTCCGGATCTATGACGTGTTCCTCGGCTATACCGACTGCCTGATGGCAACCGACAGGATTTTGCGCTCGATGATAGTGCAGCCGGAATTCCAGCGGGAGATGGGCACGGCCGAGTTCTACCACCTTCTCGGCCGCTATGCGGCGGAATGGGAAAAGGAGACCGGAAACAAAGATGTGTCGGTGCTGGCCGCGGCCTACCGGGCGGGCGTGCCTATCCACACCAGCTCGCCGGGCGATTCCACCATCGGGATGATAGTCGCCGGCCTTGAACTCAAGGGTCTGAGGCTGCGCATCAACCCGTCAATCGACGTCAACGAGACGACTTCCTACGTGCTCCACGCCAAGCGTTCGGGCGGAAAGTCGGCGGTCCTGCTCATCGGCGGCGGCAGCCCCAAGAATTTCACGCTCCAGACCGAACCCCAGATCCAGGAAGTACTAATGATCAAGGAGCTGGGCCAGGACTACTTCTTCCAGATAACCGACGCCCGGCCTGATACCGGCGGGCTGTCCGGGGCAACTCCGCACGAAGCCGTGTCGTGGGGCAAGGTCGACCCCGAGAAGTTGCCTGACGCCCTGGTCTGTTACACTGACGTGACGATTGCGCTGCCGATGCTTGTTCACTACGCTTTGGCCAAACATCCTCGCCGGAAGCTGCGCCATCTCTACGACAGGCGTGCCCGGTTGCTGGAGGACCTGACCCGCGAGTTCTTCGCTCACTCGCACTACTGAGGTAGGTCCTGTTGGTCCTATGGGACCCATCCCCTAGAGCTTCTCCAGTTCCTCGGTAATCAGCTGTCGCTGATACAGCTTCCAGTAGAGCCCCTGCTTGGCAAGCAGGTCGTCGTGCTTCCCCTGCTCCTTGACCTTGCCGGCGTCGAGCACATAGACCCAGTCGCAGACGCTCAGCACCGAAAGGCGATGTGAGACGATGATGACGGTGACGCCCGGCAACTGGTTGATCATACGGTTGACCAGCTCCTTCTCGGTCTCAGCGTCGAGCGCGGAGGTCGCGTCATCCAAAACCACGACCGGCGGGCGGCCGACCAGGGCGCGCGCTATGGCAACGCGTTCCTTCTGGCCGCCGGAAAGGCGGGTCCCGCGCTCGCCCAGCATCTCTCCCAGTCCCTTCGGGAACCCGGCCACGTCTTCGGCCAGCTCGGCGCCGGCTACGACTGCCCGGAGCTGCTCGTCGGTCACGTTTTCGCGACCGAACAGGATGTTGTCCTTCACTGTGTCCGAAAACAAGGTTGCTTCCTGCGGCGCGTACCCGAATAGCTTCCGGTACGCGTCAATGTCGAGCTGCCTGACGTCTTGACCGGAAAGCGTCACGCTGCCCTGCTGCGGGTCGGCCGTGCGGAACAACAGCCGGAAGATCGTGCTCTTACCCGAGCCGACCGTACCGGCGATACCGACCTTCCGGCCGGGCGCGAAGGCGAGTTCCGCGTCCGCGAGCACGACCCTCGACCCATACGAGAAGCTGACGCGGTTCAGACGTAGCTCGCCCGAAACCGGCTGCAACGGCCTCGTCGGGGGCAAGACTTCGGGCGGATGCTGTCTGAGCGAGTCAATCCGCTCGGCCGCGCCCTGCGCCCGCCGGCCGGACACGAACAGGTTGCCGATATCGAACATCGGCCCGATCAACATCAGAATGTAGGCGTTGAAGGCGACGAACTGCCCCAGAGTCAGGTGCGCACGCACGACCTGCACGCCGCCCACCCAGAGCACGAGCAGCGTTGCCACCTCGGCAATGCCCATGTACATGATGTGGATCTTCGCCTCGGTACGCGCCTCGCCCATCGCCACGCCGACTCGTTCGTCGAGCGTCGCGCGGAACTTCCGTCCGATCTCCTCCTCCATGCTGTAGGACTTCACCAGCCTGATGCCGGTGAACGCGGCCTCAAGCTGGTTGTTGATTTCGGATATCTTCGCCCGCCACTTCATGAACCAGGAGTAGACCAGCGGCCCGAGCCTGACCCAGACGAGGACGCCCAGCCCGATGGGCAGCACGGTTATGAGCGTCAGGAACGGGTTCATTCGCACCATGATGATGAGTGCGAACAGCACCGTGAACCCGGCGGCCGCGAAGCGGAACAGCCCGGAGCAGGCAAACCAGGAGAGTTCGCCCATGTCATGGTCGAGCCGCTCCATCACGTCGCCGGTCGGGTACTTGGCGCTGAACGTGTGCCCCATATCCAGCACCCGGCGGAAGACCGAGCTTCTCACCTTCCACTGGTACAGCTCATTGATCCGGCCGCGCGAGAACGGCAGCAGCACTTCGCCGACGACCCGCAGGAACCCGAAGCCGACAAGGTAGAGCACGTACCTGACCAGTTGCGGCTGCGTGGTCCCGCGCTTGATGCCGTCGATTATCATCCGCAGCAGGTACGGGAAGACCATCGAGATCGCGGTCACCACGATGGTGCCGCCGATGAGCCCGATCGCCCAGCCTGGCCGCTCACGCCAGAAGTCAAATACGATCCTCAGGCTCCCGCCCTTCTGCGTCCGGACTTCGTCATTCGTCATTCGGACTTCGTCCTTCACGCCGCCTCCCCGACGTACTGCAGCCGGTACAGCCGCGAGTAAATGCCCTCGTGGGCCAGGAGTTCGTCATGGGTGCCCTGCTCGGCGATATGCCCCTTGTGGACGACGAGCACGCGGTCGGCCATGCGGATCGTCGCCAGCCGGTGCGCCACGATAATCGCGGTCCTGCCCTTGAGCAGCTCCTCCAGACCTTCCTGTATCAGGTGCTCGGTGTGCGGGTCAACCGACGAGGTGGCCTCATCGAGAATCAGGATTTCCGGGTCGCGCACTAGCGCACGGGCAAACGCGAGGAGCTGCCGCTCGCCCAGGGAGAAGTTGGCCCCGCCCTCGGTCAGCACGGTATCGTAGCCCTGCGGGAACCTCGTAATCGCCTCGTGAATGCGGGCCCGGCGCGCCGCCTCGACCACCTGCTCGCGCGAGATCGAATCGTCGAACAGCCGCAGGTTGTCGAGGAGCGAACCTGGGAACATCACCACCTCCTGCGGCACAAAGCCGACCGCCGAGCGCAGCCGGTGCTTGTCCATGGTCGAGAGGTCTTCGGAGTCGCACCGGATATTGCCGGACTGCGCCTGGTAGAACTTCATCAACAGATTGACGACCGAGGTCTTGCCCCCGCCGGTCTCGCCGACAAGCGCCACCTTCTCCCCTTTGCGCACGACCAGACTCACATCTTTCAGGACGAAATTCTCGCCGTCATACGCGAAGTTGAGGTTCTCGCACGCAATCGCCTGTTTGAGTCGGAACGGCTCGTTCACCGGCATGCCGGCCGGCTCCGGCGTCTGGTCAAGAACCTGGAAAGTCCTCTCGGCCGACGCGAACGCCCGCTGCATGACATTGATCTGGTCGGAAATGGCACGCAGCGGCCCGAACAGCCGCGTGATGTAGGAAACGAACAGAAACAGCGTACCGATGGTAATCTGTCCCTTGAGCGCCCACGCGCCGCCGACACCGAGCACCAGTCCCATGCCTAGAACCTCGCCGAAATCCACAAGCATCCAGACCGCGTGCCAGAGGATGGTCGCTTTCAGCTCGTGCTTGTACTTCAGGCGGTTCAGGTCGTCCATCCGCTGGGCAAAGCGCCTCTGCTGGCAGAAAACCTGTATCACCGGCAGCCCCTTGAGCGCCTCGCTTACCACATTATTCGTCTCGGCCACGGTCCGGCGCACCTGAATGTACACCGGCCGCACCTTCTTCTGGAAGACCCAGAACGCGACCACGAACGGCGGCAGCAGCACGAGCACCAGGAGGAAAAGCCTCAGGCTGGCTACTCCCATTATGATGCTCATGCCCAGAAGCATCAGCCCGCTCTGCAGCAGCACAACCGAGGTGCGCGTAAAGAGCATCTTCACCGCCTCGGTGTCGCTCTCCACGCGGGAGATGAGCTTGCCGGCCGGAGTCTTGTCGAAGAACGACATCGGCAGGTCGAGCACGTGCCGGAACAGCGCCTGCTTCAGGTCGGCCGCGCCCCGCTCGCCGACCAGCGCGAGCCAGACCTGCTGAAAGTAGCCCGCCACGAGCAGGACGAGCTGGATTCCGAGGTAGATGAGCGAGGTCACGGTAAGCCCGCGCAGGTCATTGCGGCCGATGTCCACGTCTATCGCCCGCTTGAGCAGCACCGGCCCCGCCAGGCCAAGCCCGGCCGTCAGCAGCAGCAGCGCTCCGGCTGCGATAACCCGGCTCAGGTAAGGCCGGAAGAACGGCCACAGCCGCCGGACGTACGTCCCGGCCTTGCCGGTCGGCTTGGTCTCTTCCAGTTCGAGGTCACCGTGCCAGTGCATGAAGGCGTATTATTGCAGCAAATCGGCGGAAGTAAAGGACGGAAGCGCGGGACATGACCGCGAAAACGGAGACTGAACCGCGGCGCGTCCGACTCAAGCGCCGGGGACACATCCGCGACGCGTTCCTCGCGTCGCTCCGTGGACGTGTCCCCTCTTTTGTCCCCGCTTTGTCGGACGCTTCTGATCGTGTCCCGAACTTCAGGTCACTCGGTCAGAATCACCTTCCTGCAAAAGCGCTGGTTCTCGGCCGTGAGCGTGCAGAAGTAGACGCCGCAGGCACAACTGCGGCCCTTGGCGTCCTGCCGGTTCCATGTCAGGTTGTAGTAGCCCGGCTTCTGCTCGCCGTTGGCGAGCGTCTTCACGAGCTTAAGCCGCGACATGGCAATCGGCCAGATTGCCGGCGGCATGTCAGATGGTGCGTATCAGCAGACCGAACGAGTGCCCTTGATACGCTTTAGAGCAGAAATCTGGGAAGTGTCCTTTCCCAGGACTTCGGTCCGGCTTCTTGCTTTCCGTTCGGGCCGAATTGCACCGCTCATTCCGCCCATCAATGTACCTCTCATTGTACCTCGCAGGGTATCGGCCAAGGTATCGCGCAATGTGTGGTAAGCTGCATCGGCCAGTGTATCGGTGACTGAATAATGAACTGCATCGCGGACTGCGTGAGCAACTGTACGCGGCGTTGCACGGCGAACTGCTCGCGAAGCTGTTCGAGACATTGTTCGACAAGACGTTCGCGTCATTGTCCGGCTCAAAGCTCGACTCAAAGCACCGGTCATTGCCTGCCGCAATGCGTCCGGCATTGCCCGGGCGCAAGCTGCGGGGGAGGCATAGGAGGGGGTTGGGCGAGAATCGTAAATAGTGAATTGAGAATGCGGAAGTTAGGACGGATTCCGCTCTCCGCGGGAATATGCATACACTACATATCAAGGGCCGGGTCTGGACCAAATCTCAACGACGAAAAAGCAGGAGGAGAAGAAGGCCATCGGTCGGTCCCTTCGACGCTGCAAGTCGTTTGTACCCCTTCACGTATCAGGCCTCGTACGAGCATTCATACCGGGCTTTGTGCCCGGGCGGGTTCTTCTACGACCTTGAACTCGACTACGGGCAAATGCAGTTTATCCTGACGCTCAATGGGCACGACACCGCCTGAACTGGAAGTTCCTGAAGGGGCGGGCTCTCGCCCGCCCCTGCTGGCTTGTTCTGCGTTCTCTGTCTCTATCTTAACCTTGACCTCAACCTGTTCCTATCTGGTCACTACCGCCTTCTTCACACTCCGGAATCCCGGCGTGTCGAGACGGTAGAAGTAGACGCCGTACGGCACCTGCCTGCCGTGGCTGTCGCGCGCGTCCCAGCTCACCGAGTAGAAGCCCGCCTTCTGACGCCCGCTCGCGAGCGTACGCACGGTCCGTCCCGTGATGTCGTACACCCGCAGACTGACGTTGCCGGCAGTCGGCAAGGCGTAGCTGATCTGCGTGTGGCTCTTGAACGGGTTGGGCCGGCAGGCCTCAAGCATCGGCCTCGCCGGTATCGGCACGAGGTTTGCCGCCTGCTGCCCCTCGCCCTCAGCCTCTTTCAGGTTTAGCTTGTTGTACCCGACCTCGTAGTACTCGGCAGCTTCCGACCAGACCGTATGCAGGTACGGTATGGCCGTGTCCCCAGAGACCTTGTTCTGGAAGAGGATGTGCGGGTAGGTGGAGATGGTGGCGTTGTCCGCGATGTTCAAGGTGTCGCCGAAGTCGACGCTCACCAGTATGTCGAAGTCACCGCCGCCGGTGCGAAGTTCCTGCCAGGCCACCACCACCGTGTCGCCCATGGCAATCGTCGGATAGTCCGAGGCGTTCTGTGACGTGTTGCTCAGATTGACCGCGGTTTGCCAGTTGTTGTAGGCGCTGTCGGTCGAGCGCTTGCGGGCGTAGACGTCGGCAGGGCTGCCCTGAGCCCAGGCTACGACAATCTGGTCAGCGTCGGAGTTGATGCTCGGATGCTGGGCCGTCACTCCTCCACCGGTCAGGTCATAGGTCGAGGTCCAGTTGTTGGCGATATTCGAGCTCCGGCCGTCGGTATCCATCCGATACCTGAGCACGCCGCTTTCGGTCCACGTCACGTGGACGTGGTCGGAGTCGGCCTTGTACGGCTCGACCGTGACTGCCGGGTCGCCGAGGCTTGCGCCGGTAGCGACCGTGTAGGTCGAGACGTTCGTGCCATCGAACTTGGCCAGGATGACCGACTTCGTCATGCCGCTCGTGTTCAAAAACGCCGCATAGCCGATACCGGACTGGGTGTACGATGCGCCGGCCAGACTCGCCGGCCCCAGCGCAACCACCGCGTTCGTGTAGAGCGTCTGCGGTCCGACCCAGGACGAACCGCTGCGATAGTAGGCCTCGATGGCCGAGTTGCCTACGCCCAGGGGCTTGGTCACGACCACCCAGCGCCTGCCGCTCGAATCCTCGGCTATCGCCGGATACTCGCGGCCCGAGACCACAACCGCCCGCTGCCAGGTGTCGCCGGTCGCCGACCACGCGAACATGACCGCATTGTCCAGATCACTGTACACAGCAAAGAGACTGTCGTCGGAGGCCTTCCTCAGGAACTTGGACCCGCTGTTGTACTTGGTCGCGTCGCTCGTGGCGTGAGAGACGTTCAGCGAGCAGGTCACGAAGCGAACATCACCGGTGTCGAGGACCCCGGAATCTACCTCGAACGTAACTCCCGCAGTATAAAGGAGATGCACACGCACCTGGTCAATCGAAGGGCTAATCGCCGATGACTCTGCCACCGCGTGCGGGTGGTAGGCATCGGTATCATTGGCGACAAACGTCTCCTCCTCGCCCCGGACAAAGCCCTTGATTACCCACTTGCCGTCGTCCATCTCCTGCCAGCAGGAGACGCCCAGCCCGGCGTAGACCGGATTGGCTTTCTCGGCCGTGCCGGTGTCTCCGGGAGTTGCCATTGTAGACCAGTTGCCGAACGCGGTCGTGGCCAGGTCGCAGGTAGCACGCTGGACCGCGTAGTTGGAGCCGCTGTTGCGGGCCCAGATGACATTGAGCACGGTGCCGTTGTCATCGAAGCGGGACATGGCGTGATAGCCGTTCGCGGTCACGAGATTCGGGCTGGTCCACGCCGGCGGCTGGCCCGAAGTCCCCGGCCCGTAGTCACATAGCATCGATGCAAGTACCGAATCGGTACCGTGCTGCCACGTGACGAGCAGCGTATCGCCGTACACATTGATGCAGGGCAGGCTGTCGCCCAGATTCTGGGCGCTCGCGATGGTGTCAAGCACCACCTCTGACGTGCAAACCCGAGCAAAGAGAATCTGCGACGTTCCAGCGCTGGTGTCGTAGACGGCGAATGTTACAGCACTTACGTACGAGCCGTTAGCCTGATTCGGGTAGCAGACAATCGACGGCTGCCCCGGGAAGAGCGTGCTGTCGCCACCAAAGACAAGCCTCGGAGCGTATTCTCCCGGCAACTGACAGAAGAGCGAGTCCTGCCACATGAACGTGACCCAGCGGTAACCGTCCCCGTCCAGAGCCAGAGCCGGCGTAACGCCCATGCCGGCTTCATAGTGGAATGGGAACTTGTCAACGACGCGTCCGGCCTCGTAGTGTGGCCATTGTGATGCGGCGTATTGCACAGCATCTTGGCTATCCAGTGCAAGCAGACGCGCCGTATTCACCGCAGTCGCGTCGAGCGACGGCACCTTCCGCCAAGTTGGACCATAGTACACTCCGCGCCGGACCAGATATCGCCCTTCCCCAGTCGGATAGGGCACGCTTGCCACATAACAGGCGTTGATATACTTGTTATCCCCGTGCGTAATCCTGAAACCGTCGATAAACGGGTTCAGGGGGTCATCGCCGGTCACTGCTTGATAGACTGTGATTGCTGGCTGATCTACCCAGAACATGTCCAAGTTGTTGGGGGTGGGGTTGTAGATAGTGCCGAACATGCCGCGAATGGAGCACTGGTTGTCCGCCTTGACGCGGGCGACGAGCAGAACCGCCCCCCCGATAACTTTGACGTTCGGAAGGTCGTATGTCCAGCTTCCCGGCGTCGCGAATGGCACCGCCCATGGGGTCTCGTTTAGACCGGGGGTCCAATGGTCGCCATAATCGTTCGAGAATCTGTAGTAGATCGAACCATCCGACTGGTAGCACACGAATACGTAGCCACCTGATGCGGCAACGCATGGTTCGGATGGAGTCCCCGGTGCTCCGGCCGCGCTGACCCAGGTCCAATTCTGCCCCCTGTCGTCGGAGTATCCATATTTCAGGCCGCCGCCCAGGACGTTGAAGGCCAGATGGAGCCTGCCGCTGCCATCGATCGCAAGCGAAGGGTTGCGATACACATCGCCATCCCAATCCGTCACCCTGCTCCGACCAGTCCAATTGCCTCCCTGGTTGGTGCTATACTTGCTGAGCAGCGCGAAACCCGAGTCATAGTTCGATCTCTCGTAGTGAATCGTGTGCACCAGGTGGACGTAATCCCCGGCTACAGCGAAGGCGGCCATCTTGGGCTCGTTGTGATCATTCGCGTTCTGGGCCGGGCTAGACCAAGAGCCTCCAGTGTGTTCATCTATGGGTTGGTCGTAGAGTCCCGTGGCCGGGATGCCGCCGCCGATACCTCCTGAGACCTGAAATATGGAACACCAGAGCTTGAAGTTGGGACTGATGATGGCCTGGCCTCGGGTCAAGTCCTTATCGCTGTATCCGACGTCCTGCGCAAAAGGGGTCCATGCTTGCGACCACGTCCATCCCCGGTCGCGACCCGGACGGCCAATGTCGTTGTACTCATAGGCGTACATCCCTACGTTCGCCCGCTCGGATAGCAGGGACCACCAGTTCTTCCATGTATATGTACCTTGATCGTAGTACTGTCCCATTCCAAGAGCGTGCTCACCGTTGTTGCTATTCAGCATGTTGGTGGTGGGTGATTGACGGTCATACGTCCCAGGTAATTGCGTCCACTGGTCCCAGTTCCAGAGTATAGGGATGGGGGCTTCAATAGCCAGGACCGTCCCTAACAACGCAATCGTCAAGAGACAGACACTCGGTTTTGTTGTTCCAGACATACTATCGTTCCTTTCGTTGACTTTGGTCAACCGTCGGCTACTCTCAAATAGCGAGGGCAGCAATCGGACGCGAGTTCGACACCTGTTTGTCTTGGCGGACTGGCAGGGCTGCCCTCTTGATTGTCTTCTACTGCTGGCCGCCGGTCATCCCATAGGCCTCCTTGGTTTGCCGTGCTTTCTCAACTCGTCACCTCGCAATAAGGATCTTCCGGACGGCATCTGGTCTCCCGTCATCCGTCCTCGGTTTTCTGACGAAATACACACCCGGGGCTAGATGGTTGATGTTGTTCGAGCCGGTACGAAGGATGGCAGCGCGGCGACCGGTCGCGTCGTAGAGGCCGACATCTTCCTGGACGCGAAGCGGTGTGCTCCTGTTGAGGATCGTTTGAGGACGCCTGGCCCGACGAGCGTCTCCGGCTTTGGCCTCCAAACCGGCAAAGATGACGCTGTCGTAGACAACTTGTATCACGGAGTCTCCGGCCCACCCAACGGCGTAGAGTCTGTTAGTTCGGCTGTTCCTGGCCAGGAAACAAGTCGAGACCGGTGTCCGGACGCTAGAAACGATGCTATCGGTACGCGTGTCAATAACGGCCAGGTGGCCATCGGGCGTATTCCAGTCGCCGCCGGCGAGGTAGATGTAGTCCCCAGTGCGGTCGCCGCACATCCTCGCTATCGGAAAAGGGAAAAGGAACGCGTTGATGACGCTGTCTGTACGGGTGTCGACGACAGCGAGTGAATCCACGAACGGAAAAACACCGGGCATGACGTTCCAGTAGAGCTTGCGGGCCTCGGTAGAGACATAGAGTTCATTCGCATAGGCGCCATTTGAGAAGAAGATGATGCTGTCCACTGGTAACCGACTGTCAATGTCGAGAACGCCGAGACCTCGGTAGTGGACCCCGAATATCTTACGGTCAGCCGGGCAGTAGCCTGTACATATACAGCCCGTCGTCCTTACTGCCGTCGTATCCTCTATGATGCTGTCAGTACGACAGTCGACCACGGTGTACCATGGCCCGTAACTGAACAACCAGAGCTGGTCGAATTCGGGGGCGAGCAGTGCCCCAGATCCTCCCCATGTGCCGGAATCGTTGAGAGGCACGTACTTCACGACCGTGTCGCCAGTGCAGTCAATCACTGCCGCCAAACCGCCCCCGTGCAAAGGCCTCTCGACAGCATAAAGCTTGTTCATGGCCGGGTACCAGTCCAGTGTCTGGACCCAGCCTTGGGTAGGTATCTCCTTGACCACGGAGTCGGTCGCGCAGTCGATGACGTAAATCCCGCTATCGCCGCCGTAGTAGAGCTTGCGATCGCGCGAGTTGATGGCCATGCACTGAGGCAGGATTGAGCCATAGCCACATGGTACGTAGCAGGGGCGAACGTATGACGTGACTTTGTTCGACGAGCAATCCACTACTCCGATGCCACTCTTGCCGGCGCTGAAGTAGAGCTTGTTGTTCACCGAATCCACGCACACGTACTTGATGTGAGCACCCAGCGGGCTGACTGCAACGATGGTGTCGGACCTGGAGTCTGACGCCGTCACCTCGCCGTTGTTCCACATGAGGTACCACCGCTTCGCGGCCGAGCAGAAGTAGAGCGCACTGTCCTGGCTCTGTGGGTAGTAGAGCAGCTCGTTACCTGTCGCGCCATCCAGCACGCTGGGGTAGCCGCGGTGCAATCCGACCAACAATACGAAGAGCTTGTCTTGCTCAGAGTCCGCAGCCATGGCAATCGTTACTGTCCACGGGTACTGGGTCCAGATGACGGAATCGTCGGCACAGTCGAGAGCCACAATGCGCCCCAAGTACGTGTAGTAGACGCGATTGTGCACAGGGTCGCAGGCCAGCAACGGATTCAGGGTGTCGTAGTGCCTCCGATAGACGATGCTGTCGTTGTCCACTCTCAGTGCGAACAGCGATTCTCCGGCCGCAACGTACACCTTCCCCGCGGAGGGCTGGAAGCAGACCGCCTGGGAAGCACGAAGCTCGGGGATGCTCGCTGCCACACTATCGCGATTACAGTCCAGGATTCGAAACGTATCAGCAGCACCTATGAACAGCTCATTGTGCGCTGAGTCGAACGCGAAGCAGGCGGACACCGCGTTGACGTCGACAGTGCCCGATACACTGTCAGTGGTGCAGTCGATGACCTTCAGACGGTCAGCTCCGCAATAAACACGGTCAACAACCGGGTTGTAGAAGAGGCCATTCACATATTCCGAGAACTGCAGCTCTTTGGTGACTTGGTATGAACCGCAGTCAGCAACCACGACCGCATACCCCTCTAGGGTGGACGTGTAGAGCTTGTTGTGTTGAGGGCTATAGCACATGCTGGCGACCGGGCCGGTCGGAATCCGCGCAATCCTCTGGCAGGTGGTGGCATCCAACACCAAAACGTCGCCATCCTCGCTGCCTATGAACATGCGTGGGTGAACCGAATCCCCGTCGAACGTGACGTGAGTCTTACCGGTCAGCGGCCCGAGCGAATCGGGCAGTAAGATCACCCCATCGAGAACTTGGCCCGACGCAAGCGACGCCAGCAGCATCCCCAGCGCCAGCGCGCACAGGAGTACCCTGGCCTTCGCGCCGCGGCGGGGCGAGGCTGAGTCCGGTCCTAACACTCGGTCATTACGTTCTGCCAATCCTCTGCTCCCTTCGAAGACAGGTCCTCAGTGAATCGGCGTCGGGTCGCCCTGCATGGCAGATCCCCATCTGCCATGCCCCACGTCGGTTTCTCGTCCTCATTGTACGCCCGTTGCCGATGCCTGTCAACAATCTTTACTGCCCGTACGGACATCCACCGTGACCGCGCGACAGAGGCTGGACACCTACCCCCCCCCGTGCATCCGTCAACTTGACACGCTTCGCCGTACCATAGGCCGTCCAAAACCCCTCCCCGCCGAGCGTTCGACAGGAGGAGTACATTCTTGCCTGCGGTCCAAACCTCAGCTCGCAGCGCAGCCGCGCGTCCTTGACTCTCTGGCCATCGCGGCTATCCTTGAAGCCGCGAAAGTCCTGCCGAGGTGGCGGAAATGGCAGACGCGCTAGGCTCAGGACTTAGTGGGTTCACACCCATAGGGGTTCAACTCCCCTCCTCGGCATATCCCGCTCACCCAGAAGGGTGAGCGGGAATTCCTAATGCCCAAGTCCTAGTTCCTTGCCCTCACTTCTGACTTCTAGCTTCTGACATCTGACTTCTGACTTCGTCCGTTCCGCGGAATCTCCCCTCCTCGGCATCGCCCGCGCGCCCGCAAGGGCGCGCGGGAAGCTCTAAGTACGAAGTCTCGAATGACGATTGAAGCTCGAAACCCGAATGCTCCAAGTCCAAACCACACCTATCCGTGCTCATCTGCGTTGGCCTCTGCCGTCCCTGTCCGACAGCGCATCCGTGGTTAACCCCTCCGGGTCCGTGCTTCTGGCTTCAGCCGGCTCGGAGATCTGCTTCGTCTGCGTAATCTGCGGATACTCTCTCCGTCCGCCCTTCTGCTCTCCATTCTCACTCGATCTCTGGATCTCTTGATCCCTCGACTACTCGTCTTCCTTCCTTGTTGACATGCGAACCCCCTCCGCTAATCTGCGTTGGTGCTCATCAACGCAACTGATATCGGCAAATCGTACGGCGCTGAGACGGTTCTGCGCGGCGTCAGCTTCACCATCAGCCCGGGAGAGAAGGTCGGGCTGGTCGGGCCGAACGGCAGCGGCAAAACCACGCTTCTGAAGATGCTCCTGCGGGAAGTCGAACCCGACCGGGGCGACGTCACGATTGCCGACGAACCCGAAATCGGCTACGTCCGGCAGGACGTCGTGGATGACGAAGCGCTGACCCTAGGCAAAGCCCTCTTCGGCGAGATGGAAGAACTCGAGGCCCGCCTGGCGCAACTCCGAAAAGAGATCTCCGCCAGCCCGGAAGACGAAGGCGAACTCGTGAAGTACGAAGTCCTCGAAGAGGAACTGAGCACGCGTTTCGGCAACGGCTACCGCAACCGCTGTGAGAAGACGCTGGCTCAGTTCGGCTTCGGGCCCGACCGCTACAAGACCAGGGTGAACGTGCTCTCGCCGGGCGAACGAGCGCGTCTCGAACTGGCGCGCGTTCTCGTCCGCGAGCCCGACATGCTCATCCTGGACGAACCCACCAACTTCCTCGACATCCCTCAGCGTGAGTGGCTGGAGAACTTCCTCGAGGAGTTCAGCGGTACGGTGGTTGTGGTTTCACACGACCGCGTGTTCCTCAACCGGGTCGTGAACCGGATATTTGAGTTGCGTCGAGCGACGCTGACTGTTTACGAAGGTGACTACGATGACTACGAGGACGCCCGCGCGCAGGAGCTGGCGAAGCAGGAACACGAGCACGACGTCCAGCAGAAGGAAATCCGCAAGCTCGAGCGCGTAGCCGGTGAGCGCAAGGTCTGGTCCGCGCGCCGCGAGAAGACCAAGACTTCGGCCGGCGACAGCGGCTTCGAGGGCCACCGCGCGGCCAAGATGGCGAAGCGGGCCAAACATGCCGAGAAGCGTATTGAGCAGATGATTGAGGAGCACGAGGCGAGAAAGCCGTTCGTGGAGAAGAAGGCGAGGCCCGTCCTGGTGACCGAAGGACTGCCCGACAAGCGCGCGGTCTTGGCGAAGGGACTGACCAAGTCGTTCAACGGCCGGACGGTGATAAGCGGCGCGTCCTTCGAGATGCGAACGGGCGAACGGGCAGCGGTCGTCGGCCCGAACGGCTCAGGCAAGACCGTGCTCCTCCGGATGCTCGTGAACGAATTGAAGCCGGACAAGGGCGAAGCCCGGTTCGGCGCCGGCATCAAGATCGGCTACTTCCCGCAGGACGTGGCGTTCCTCGACCTCAAGCGGACCGCGCTCGAAGAGGTGCTGGAGTCCGGCGCGGACCAGGAGACGGCGCACACCGTGCTCGGGACGTTGCTCCTGCCCAAAACCTTCGCTGACAGAAAGCTGTCTGAGCTCTCGGCCGGCGAGCGGTCCAAGGTGCTGCTCGCCCGGATTCTCGCGGGCGGTGCCAACCTGCTCGTGCTCGACGAGCCCACCAACCATCTCGACATCGACGCCCTGCTCGCGCTTGAAAGCCTGCTTGCGAACGCGCCGGTCGGCGTTCTCTTCGCGTCGCACGACCGGGCACTGCTCTCCAAACTCGCCGACCGGGTTCTGGAGCTCAAGGACGGCAGGCTCATCGACCACCGCGAGCGCTACGAAGCGCTGTCCCGGAAGAGTTAGCAGCTACAGATTGGCGACCCGAGCCCTCGCTTGGGCCGATGCCATGTCACCCAAGTGGCCTGACAGTGGCTGCACGGATAAGTTCACCGCTGCAGGACCAGCCGCGCGGTCACATGCACTCCCGCCGCGTCGCAGCACAACAGGTATGCTCCGGACGGCAGGAGTTGGCCCTCATTGTCCCTGCCATCCCAGATGGCCTGTGAAGTCTCACCTGCGGCCAGCGTACTCACGAGCCGTCCCTGAACGTCATACACGCGTAGGGCAAGCGGCTTCGAGTCCGATGATCGATACGAGAAGCTTATCCGCGTGCTGCCGGAAAAAGGATTAGGAGCGCATGTGACCGAGAGAACCGGCTTTCGAGAGGGGCTCGTCTTCGGTTCCGCAACCGCGACATTCCCATTCTCGTCCGTCTTGATGAGATAGAAGTCGGCCTCACCTGCACCGAACGAGTAGGTCTCTCCGACAATGACGTAGCCGCTGTCCGCAGTCTGCTGTACCCGTAGCCCCAAGTCAAAATCAGAGCCACCGAAGGACCTGGTCCACAGAGTGTCTCCATTGGAGTCGGTCTTTGCCAGATAGACATCGGGAAGGCCGGAACCGCAAAAACCGACTATGACATAGCCGCCGTCCCTTGTCAATGCTCCCGATTGGCCTGCGGTCCAGCCCCGGCCGGCAAACGTTCTTGTCCAGAGCGTGTCGCCGCTGGCGTCGGTCTTGATGAGATAGACGGCTGGCGAGTCAGAGGGAGTCGTGGTTGCACCTACCACGATGTACCCCCCATCCGGGGTCTGGTTGGCCGAGCCGGCGTACTCGAATGAATCGCCGCCGAAGGTCCGGGTCCACAGCGTATCTCCCATCGAATCGGTTTTGATGAGCCAGACATCCTGGCTGCCTGCGCCGAATGACATGGTGTTCGCGGCAATGATGTATCCGCCATCCGCGGTTTGCTGGACCGAGTTGCCGACGTCGTCGCCTGCTCCGCCCCATGTGCTTGTCCACATCAGACCCCCATTGGAGTCGCTCTTGATGAGCAGGACATCCGCACCACCCGGACTGAAGTATGAAGTGTTTCCGCTAATGACGTAACCGCCATCGGCGGTCTGCTCTACCATGCTTGGGCCGTACTCCCCGGCATAGGTCCGCGTCCATAGCGTCTCGCCGTTGGCGTCGGTCTTGATGAACCAGATACCTGCGGGACGCGTGCCGCTACTCTCAGCGCTCGCGACAAAGACGTAACCGCCATCACTGGTCTGTCGCGCTGAAGCACCGTATGCTCCGTTGAAAGTTCTAGTCCAAAGCGTATCGCCCTGCGCGTCGGTCTTGACGAAATAGGCACCGGCTGAGTCAGGCAACAAGCCATAGGGTCCTGCAGCAATGTAGCCCCCGTCCGTGGTCTGCTGAACCGACTCGCCCCAATCGACACCCGGGCCACCGTAGGCACGCTCGAAGGTGATTGGTGAACCTTCGGAAGACACGGGCAAAAGGGCAGTCACCAACGCTACGACGACAATCCCGGACTCAAGGTAGGCACGACGCATCATTACCTCCCGGTCTGCGCAAAGGTGGTCTGGAATAAACCAACGGCACCTTGTCTGCTATCAGCCTGACCGCCCGCGAACGAGAGGGGCGGCATCGCGGCCGCCCCTCTCGATCTGAGTATCTGCCCACCTTCGCACTGCTCAGACGTCAACTACCAAACCCCTTGTATATGGCTGGTAGCGGTGGGCGGCGTGCCCCAATCATGGTAACCGTACTCGTCCCAGACCCAGGATGAGGTCAGCGGATACATCCAGCTCTTACCTACTACGATGGACTTGCTGAAAATGGACCAACGCCACTCTGAGTCCCACTTCAGTACACTGTTTATGAAGCACCGACCTCTCACGGCAACTAATCCAGGCCAGAAGCCGGTCCGGTACGTGCCTGATGCATTGTACATGGTCCGCCACTGTTTGTTCTGGTACCACGCGCAGCCTGGAATCAGCCACGAGATCCACATGCGACCGGGGGATTCGTGCTTATCCTCCCACTTCGTAGTAGCAGCCTCGTACGCCTCGGTAGGAGTCAGGAGTCCCATGCTGTGGATTTCGGCGGTATCGGTCGCCTCCCAGCCATCCGGCGTGACGAGTGTCGAGTCGGACTCCGTCTCGATGATCTCCGCCCGCCAGACCGCAGTGTCTCCCGTTAGGGTGTCGCTCCAATCTGGGTTTTCCCTGATGAAGTAGTACGTATCACTCCCCATCAGTATCGCCGGCACGAGGCAGACTAGCGCCGTCGCAGCGCAGAGTAGTGCCAGCTTCGAGCTTCTCGGTCTTGACATGTGTTTCTCCCTGCAGCCGGGGGTTTGATGGCCCGACTGCAGGTCTATTATGCTCTCTCTCTCTCTCTGTCAAGTAAATCCTGCTCAACTCCATGGCATACGATAAGTGTCTGTAGTTCAAAGTGTTAGTCGGCACGGTCAGGCCAAAGACAAGGCCTGATTCTGCCTTGCAGACGTGAGGGGGGCTGGCTTGACCGAGTTTACCAGCCGGATTCGGTTGCCCTTGTGCTTGTGCCTGTCCGAAGCTTGCAGCTTGGGGCTTGTAGCTGCTTGAGCTTGTGCTTGGGCCAGCCTACGCTCGCCCGAACATCCTCGCCAGCCGGAGCCGCAGGACGAGGAAGAAGGCGCGGCGGACGATTCTCTTGTTCATCTTGGACGTGCCCGCGCGGCGCTCGGTGAAGACGATGGGGGTTTCCTTGATGCGGAACCCCTTACGCCATATCAGGAAGTCAATCTCGATCTGGAATCCATACCCGTCTTCCTTCAACTTGTCGAGATCGATGCCGGCGAGCGTCTCGCGCCGGTAGGCCTTGAAGCCCGCGGTCAGGTCGCGGATCGGCACGCCGGTGACCTTCCGCGCATACATGCAGGCAAAGTAGGAAAGCAGCAGCCGCTTCATCGGCCAGTTCACGACCGACACTCCCTCGGAGTAGCGCGAGCCGATGACGAGGTCGTAGTCCTTCAAGAGCTCGATCATCTCCGGCACCTTGTCCGGCGGGTGCGAGAAGTCGGCATCCATCTCGAAGCAGTAGTCGTAGCCATGTTCGAGCGCGTACTTGAACCCGAGCACGTACGCGGTACCGAGCCCCATCTTGCCAGGACGCCTTACCAGGTGAATCCTGGGGTCGGCCTGCGCCATGCGCTCAACCATGTCTCCGGTCTTGTCCGGCGAGTTGTCGTCGATGACCAGGGCTTCGAGTTCCGGGGACTTCGAGAGCACCTCGGGCAGGATGCGCTCGATGTTCTCGGCCTCGTTGTAGGTCGGGAAGATAATCAGTCCGCGTGCCACGGGCAATACTAGGCAATCAGCGCAAGCTAGTCAAACCCGGCGCGGACGCAGACCCGGATAGGATTCCTACCACCAAGGCACAAAGGCACGAAGATAATCCTGAATCCGGACTTGGTGTCTTGGTGTCTTTGTGGTTAGCTCCTTTCCGATTCGATCGTATCAGATATGGCAGCTTCCTCCGCCGTGCTTCTGGAAGTACTTCTGGTGGTACTCCTCGGCCGGCCAGAACGTGGCCGCGGGCACAATCTGCGTCACTGTCTTTCGCGGGAGCCGATGCGCCTTATCGAGACTCTCTCTCGATGCAACGGCCGCTGCCTCCTGCTCAGGTGAGTGAAAGAAGATGGCGGAGCGGTACTGCGACCCGAAGTCCGGGCCCTGCCGGTTCAGCGTTGTCGGGTCGTGCATCGACCAGAACCTGTCGAGCAACTGCTCGTAGGTTACGACGGTCGGGTCATACACCACCTGCACCGCTTCCGCGTGTCCGGTAGCGTCCGAGCAGACCTCCTTATACGTGGGCTTCTCGGTCTTCCCGCCGGTGTAACCCACGGTCGTCTGCACGACACCCTTCACCTTGTCAAACTCAGCCTGCACTCCCCAGAAACAGCCCGCGGCAAAAGTCGCGGTATCGGTATTCATCGGTAACTCCTTCGTCTCAACCGGCTTCGCTTGCTCGCTGTGGGCGGTGCCGCACGCCAGCACGGCGGCTACCGCCAATAAAACTTGAACTGCACGCATACTCAATTAGACTGTGCAGCGTGCTGCGGGAATCAGCAAAAGAACGACGAGAGAGGAGTATGTATGCGTGTAGCCATCCTGGTTGTCTTGGCGAACTCTGCGGTCCTTGCCCAATCACCCGGCTGGGACGTAGTCCAGATGAAGCCGGCTGTGTCCGGTTCCGACCTCTGCTTCCTGCCTGACGGCCGGCACGGCTGGATGGCTGGTGCAGGCGGGGCGGGCGGCGAGGTCATCTCCGCGGTCTTTGCCACTTCTGACGGCGGTGCCACCTGGAATGCCCTGCCGTTCCCGGATTCCACCTGGGCTTCGCTCGAAGGAGTCTTCTTCATCGACTCCGTAACCGGTTGGGTCGTGGGGCCAGGCGGGTACATCCGAAAGACTACCGACGCGGGAGTGACCTGGCAGGCACAAACAAGCCCGGTCGGCCGAAAGCTGCATCGGGTCCACTTCTTCAACAGCAACATCGGCTGGATTACCGGCGGCCGGAATGACGGCAGTTCCTTTCTGCTGCTTAAGACAACCGATGGCGGTACCGACTGGCAGGACCTGAGCTTCGGCTCCGGCTGCTACTCCTGCGAGGATATCTGGTTTGCCGACTCGCTCAATGGCTGGCTGGTCGGCCAGAACTCGAGCATCAACCCATTCATCCAGCACACGACCGACGGCGGCGCGAACTGGGCCGCGCAGGCACCAAACCTGCCCACCGGCAGCGGCCCGGTCTCGTCGGTCTGCTTCCCGACGCCACTCGTCGGCTGGGCTTCTTCGTCGTCCATCTACCAGACTCCAGCCGGCTCCATCCTGCATACCACGAACGGTGGCGACTCCTGGTACGTCCAGGCCAACACCGGCCTCCACTACAACTACGCGCTTGATGCACCGGACACGCTCCACGCCGCAGTCATCTCGACTCAGGTCCTGAGCCCGCAGGCCGGCAAGGTCTTCCGCACAACCAATGGTGGCGCGAACTGGTCATCAGCCAACCTGCCCTCGGCCACGTACGGCTCAGGCTGCCAGTACCGGGGCGACGACATCTGGGTAGCTCAAGACAACAGCCAGGTACTGCAGAGTCCGGACAACGGCAAGACCTGGGACTGGCAACTCTACTCGCCGCTGTTCCGCTCCGTGGTCTGGAGCACGCCCGCCATCGGCTGGACCGTTGCCGGCTCACCGACCGGGCTCGGCTACTGCCTCAAAACAACCGATGCCGGACTGACCTGGAACCGCGACGCCATCGCGCCCGGCGGCTGCCAGGTGCAGTTCCTCGACGCGAACCGCGGCTGGATGCTGCGGGAAGGCAACAGTGCCAGGGTCTACCGTACGACCGATGCCGGTGCCAACTGGGCCGAGTTCAGCATCGGCACCTCCAACTGGGTCGGCCGGATGCGCTTCGCCACGGCCGAATCAGGCTGGGCCTGCGGCAGCCAGGGCACGATGTACATCACCACCAACGGCGGTGTGAGCTGGTCGGCCCAGAGCATCAACACAACCGCCTACTGCGAGGACGTGTTCATGCTCGACTCCAAGGAAGGCTGGGCCGCAGGTGGGTACGGAAGCGGCAACGGGTTCATCCGCCACACGACCAATGGCGGCCAGACCTGGCAGTCCCAGACCCCGGCCCAGAATGACCATTTCAACCGTATCTCCTTTCTGGACAACCAGCGCGGCTGGATGGGCGCATACGGCGGACGTGTCCACGGCACGACCGACGGCGGCGCCAACTGGCAGGTACTTGGCTCGGTCCCGCACTTCTACTTCGAGGACATAGTCTTCATCAGCGAGAACACTGGCTGGGCAGCAGCCGGCAACGCCGCCGGCAGCCAACCCGGTGAAGACGGCCGTGGGTTCGTGTACAAGACCATGAACGGCGGCATCACTTGGACACAGGAATACTCCGCGTCCCTGCCCCGTGGCTTTGTCCAAGACCTCGAACTGCGGCCGGATGGCACGCTCTGGGCCTGCGGCAACCACGCCGGCCTGCTCAGATCCGCGCCCGAAGGAGTCGCGGAACAGCGAGCGCCCGGCACGCTGCGCCCGGCTCTCTCAGCCTTCCCCAACCCATTCCAGTCCGCAACAACCATCCGGTCCTCCTCGCACCTCGCTCCTAACTCCTCCATCGTTATCTTCGACGCCTGCGGCCGCCTCGTCCGCACCCTCGCCCAATCTGGGGTCTGCAATCTGCAATCTCAGATGCTCGTGACCTGGGACGGCAGGGATGCGTTGGGCCGGCCGGTCCGTTCGGGCGTCTACTTCTGCGAGTTGTCCACCTCCGGCGGACAGGCACGGGTCAAGCTAGTCCGCAGCAACGACTAGTCGGGAGAGCACCGGTCCGAGGACGAACAAAGACAAGCCGGCAAAAGGGCAGCGCCCGGACAACTGACCGGCGCGAACGCTAGCCCGGCATCCTGGGACGCTGGCTGCTTGTGCGGCGCTCAGTCGCGCACTACCAGCCGCGCGACGCTCAAACCGGCACGCAGGACATAAACGCCCGCACCCAGCCCCGCCGGCAGGCTCACCGCACCGTCGGTCCCGGCCCGCAGATGACCGCGGTCACGCCCGGCCGCGTCAACCAAGGTTACGCTCGAACCGCTTGCCGCGCCAAGCCGTACGACCGACCCGGCCCGCGCCACGCTCGGCCTGACCGCAGTGCTCCGCCGCGTAGCTCGGCAGCGCTGCTCAGCCACACCGGGCTGGGCCCACTGGTACACGCCGGTGCGTGCCATGTCGAACTGGTACGTCGGCCATTCCCAGTTCATCCGGTCGAACGGCACACCCGCTTCCCAGATGGTGACGTGCATCTGCCCGGCATATTCGGAAACCGCGATGATGTCCAGCGAGTCGTCGCCATCCACGTCGGCGACGTTCGGGCCGTTGAGGTAGCTGAAACCCCACGGCCGCAGCGGGAAGCCGGTGACCTGCTGGCCGTCGTGGTGCAGGGCATAGATGTAGCCGAGCGAATCGGCGCTGGTGATGCGGTTGCTGGTGATGAGAATCTCCATGTCGCCGTCACCGTCGATGTCGGCTACTGTCAGGTTAGGCTCATTCGACCCGGTCTGGGAGACAAATGGGAAGCCGGCAAGCGATGTGCCGTCGCCATCGTGTGCCTGCTGAACCGGCGAGAATCCGGACACGCCCGCCGAGGTACCACACAGCACCTTCAGGTCGCCGTCGCGGTAGAGGTCGCAGACCGTGGGCGGGCAGTAGGTCCAGTACCCGTATACTTGAGGCCAGCCGGGCTGGACCCGGCCGTCGTGGCGGAACACGATGCCGGCTCCGCCGTCCTTGTGCATCGCGGTAACGATTTCCAGCGTGTCGTCGCCGTCAATGTCGGCCAGCACCGGCGATTGGTAACTCCAGTTGCGGCCGTTGGGCATGGTCACGGGCCAGCCTGCGCGCACCGCGCCGTTCTGACCGACGACGTACATCGAGTTGTAGGAACACTGGACGATTTCCACCGTACCGTCGCCGTCGAGGTCACCCGCCGCCGCGCCGGTTGCGGGCACGTGGTCGAGCGTGACCGGCCAGGAACCCGGCTGCGTCGAGCCATTGTGGCGCACGACGTACAGGTAACCCAGGCTGCCGCGACTCTCGCAGACGATTACTTCCAGCGTATCGTCGCCGTCAACATCAACCAGGGTCGGCGCCTCGTTGAAGTAACCGCCGCCGCCGCGGAACGGCCAGCCGGTCAAGACGCTGCCGCCCTCATCGAACAGGTAGACCGGCCCGTTCCCGCCGACGAAAGACCGCGTGCCGACCGCGACCTCGAACTGCCCGTCGAGGTTCACGTCCGCCACCGCGGCCGCGTACTGACAGGAATCAGCAGGCAGATTCACGGGCCAGCCCGGGTAATAAGTGCCGTCGTACTTCCAGACGTGTACCGACGTGTGGGCAGGCATGATGACCTCCAGCTTACCGTCACCGTCAAAGTCCGCCAAGGCAACGCCGCGCGACGGACTGAACAAGCCGGACGAGACGACCTTTGGCCAGCCCGGCATCAGGGACAGGTCAGTCGGCGCGAACGCGGGCGCGCCAAGCCCGGTCGCCCGCACGGTCACGATACCCGGTACCGCGGCATCAGTTCCGCTGATTGTCATCTCCAGCAAGTCGGCGCTTGCCGCGCCGAACAAGAACACCAGCACCATCAAGACTCTCATCGTTCCTCCATTGGTTCGGTCAATCTGCAGCACACCATCAGCAATCTGGCTCTGGATTCCAACCGAGTCCGTCTTTTATTATACGCAGCGGCTTTCCACCATCAACTTGTCGCCATCCTGCCTCCCGGCCGACCTGCCGGGTGCGCAGCGTCGTTGGTCTCCGCAACATGGCAGCGTTGGTGATGGCGGCGTTCTACTTCCTGGCGGTAGTTTTAGGGGCGCGGTTTGAGTTGAGCATCTTGCTGCGCAAGGTGCTGGCCAAAGTGCAGCGGTTCTTCGAGGTGCCGGAGTTCCGGTTCTATGCCTTGGCGGACGGCCTGTTCCGGATTCTCTTCAGAATTGGGCACGGACCGCCCACGAAACCGCCTTCCGTCAACGCACCACAGCTGGCCTTCGCGCTCTGAACCTCAGGGCTTCCCGGGAATTCTGGGGAAACTCCAGAGAGGGATGGAGCACTGCATTTCCGGCGCGCTCCCTCTCCTCTCAGAGGAGAGCGTCGGGGTGAGGAGCAAACCCGCGATTCTGTCACCCTCGCCCTTCTCTGCTCCCGCGGCCTTCAGATTAGTCGCGGTCTTCGTGTCGCCAGACGGCGGCCCTTCCAGTAGACGCGGCCCGTCATGGCCAAGAGCATTGCCCGGATACCGGTGAGGGCCGATACCGTCACGATTGCCGGGCTGAACAGGAATAGGTGCCAGGGCAGACCGAACCGGAGTGAGTTCAACAGCCACACGCCGGCGGCAAGGGCGATGGTTACCGCGGACACAAGGGGCACGCCCTTGCCGGCTGCAAGCGCCGCCCCCACCGCAACAATGGGATACCAGGTTATCGTCAGAAGCCATGCCCAGACGAAGAGCGCGACCAGCGCACGGTAGTTGAACAAGGCGAACAGGTTCTTGCTGAATCCGGCGACCGCATCCCTCAGGCCGAAGTACATCCTCGCGCTCACCAGGGGCGTGGCATCCATCAGGCACCAGCGATACCCCTGCCGCCTGACCGACTTGGCAATGGCGATGTCCTCAGTTGCGTGGTCCTTCACTGCCTCGTGCCCGCCCACCGAGTCATACGCCTCACGCCGAAACAGCATGAACTTCCCGTTGGCAGCGGTGAAGGCAACGCTCTTCGGCAGCAGCCTGGTCAACGCGAGCGGCAGCAACGACAACACCGACCACGACACGAACGGGACGAGCAGTTGTTCGCCCAGGGTGACAACGCGATTCCCGGTGATGGCGGTAAGCAGGTCGGCACCCGTCGCCTCCACGGCATTCACCGCCAGGCGAACCGTCTGCGGTTGAAACACCGTGTCGGCATCGGTAAACAGCAGCAACTCGCCGCTTGCCGCATCGGCCAGTTGCCGGCACGCCCACGCCTTGCCGTTCCAGCCATCCGGTAGCGTCCGCCCCTCAAGCACGCGCAGCCGTTCGGCCTCGAACCCGGCGAGCACGGCCCGGGTGTGGTCCTGCGAGCCGTCGTCCAAGGCGATGACCTCGAAGTCATCGTAGTCCTGAGCGAGCAGCGACCTTACGCACGGACCGATGTACTCCTCTTCGTCGCGGGCCGGTACCAGCAAGGACACCTTCGGTCGACCGGCCGCAGCCGGGAACCGGTCGAACCGCTTCAGCAACAGGGCATTGGTCACGGCGATGAGAGCCTGCACGCCGACGAAAGCGAGGATGCGGGGCGAGTCGATGAACCAGTTGAGCAGGCTCACGAAGGCGGCTGACGATGCTTGAGAGCGACTACCGCTGAGTTGGCGGCCCACGCCGCGACGAGCGCTGGTTCCGGATGCCGCCAGAGCAGGTACCCGAGCAGGCACGAGAGCGCGACGAGCACAGCCCAGTCGTCCCTGAGCCGGAATACCAGCTTGCACAGGGCGAGCACGCCGCCAATCAGGCATGGCGCTTCCCACAGGGTGACGCCGGACCAGACTCCGAACGTCGTCGTAATCGCTTTGCCGCCGCGGAAACGTAGGAACGGCGAGAACGCGTGTCCGAGCACCGGCGCTACAATGACTGCAGCCAGAGGCCAGCCGCGGATGCCCAGCAGCCAGTAGGCGGCAGCCACCGGCAGCCAGCCCTTCAGGAAGTCGAGCAGCAGTGCGATGCTGCCGACGATTGGACCGGCGGCTCGGAATGCGCTGACCGGACCCGGGTTACCGTCTCCGACGCGACGCACGTCGCCGCCGGCGAGCCGTGACAGCCATGCCGACAACATCAGCGAGCCGGACACGAACCCGACAACGGCCATCAGCATGCCGCGCAGGACCACCGCTATTCTCCCGCGCCGAGGTCGAACTCGTGGTCGCTGTACAGGTCCTCGATGACTATGCGGCGGCGCATCAGCTCGACGAAGACCTTGAGCTTCAGGTCCATGCTCATGTCGAATCGTACCGGCACCCAGATGCCGTCCACCAGCCCGTAGTCGAGCACCATGCTTGCGTCGGTGACGACGAAGGGAAGGCGCGCGGGCAGAAAGCTCATCCGCACCACATCGAAGCTGTCCTTCAGTACCCACACCCGTCCCCGGACGGTCTTGCCTGACGGAGACCGGGGCTCGAATCCGACGATCCAGACGTCGCGGCCCTGAACGATGCCAGACGTGATGACCTCGTAGTCGTATTCCTTCCGCGTCTCGGTGAAGAACGGCATCCGCGAGTCGGTCGCCATCAGCCCTTTGCGCCGCAGGTCGGCGGTTGCCCGCTCGCGCTCGCGGCCGGCCAGCTCCCGCCCGTTCGAGCCGACAGTAAGAAACTCGTGCTGCTGCCGTCTTCCTCCGCGTTCCCACGTCACCCGCCGCGTGCAGCCAAGCGTGCCGACATTCCCTGTCTTCAGGTCCTGCTCCTCGTATCGATAGACCGCGTGGTAACTCACCCCGCCAATCCGGCGGTCTTTCTCCGCCACCCGCTCGAAGATCCGGTCTATGACCAGGCTATCCGGGGATGACGCAAACGCCAGCAGCAAGATAAACAAGTTCATGACGGCAAGTCTACCAAAGTCACAGGCCATACCAAGTTCAGCAATCGCCGGTCGGCCACGCGGGGCGGGCATTTGACAGCATGGCCGGCCGCCCCTACAATCCCGCTGTGAGAACCAAACCCTCGGTCTTGATGGACTCAGTTATCACGGAGAGCATGAGATACTGGACAG
>DDXO01000083.1 GCA_002347155.1 Caldifarciminota bacterium UBA2258 | reverse complement strand
GCGCATCGCTTGCGAAACTGCTCGGAGCATTGCTCCCCGCATTGGACCCTTCATTGCTCCGTTCATTGCAGGTTTCGACGCACCGGTCATTGCTCGCTGGAATTGATGCTGCATTGCTCCCCGAAATGCAGCCTGGGAGGCGACCCCTATATACGGATTCCCGCACTTGCGACCGGGCCTAAGCCGGCAGTAATATGGTAGTTACGTCTGATGGTTGCCTCGCGCTGTTTGCATAGTACTTTTCCGCCCTTCGCCCCTGCGTCCGATTGAACTGACAGACGAACAACGGAAGTTGCATACGCCCCAACAGCGTCCGGCCGATCTCCCATACCGCGGCTTCGGCCAGGTCGGCAGGCATATCGTAGAGTGACAGCACCTTGGACTTGTGCCGCACCCGCTCCAGCAGGTCGCGGGACTGCTGGTTCAACTCGATCTGGTTCATACTCTTCTCCTTTGCACGGCTCTTTCTATTGCCGTCATATAGTAGTTGCGGGTTTTTGGCGATTTTGGTCAAATCGACGTTGCGTAAGTGATGCTTTTCCCGTCCAGGGGTCGTTGGGGGGGATACTGCCCGTGAGTCTCTCCCTGCATCTCCGGGGGCATCCCTCCCGGAATCTGGGAGGGAATCTGGGTGTGCATCCCTCCCGGAATCCGGGAGGGAATCTGGGCGAGCATCTCCCCCGGAATCCGGGAGGGCTCTTAATATACGCTCCCCCCCCCCTCCAAAATGACGTAAAAATCTCCACCCCCGTACGGTCCACCGTCTGCTCCATCTCCGGAATCTGAACTCTGCAATCTAAAATCTGGATTCTGAACTCGACCGGTCCTCGGAAACGACCGTCCCCCCCACCCTGAATCAGGGTCCGAGGGGCCGTAGGGGGGGTAGTAATGGAAGTGCCGTCGCAAGTATCGGCGAAAGTATCGTCGCAAGTATCGGCGAAAGTATCGATGGAAGTATCGGCGAAAGTACCGTCGCAAGTATCGGCGAAAGTATCGATGGAAGTATCGGCGAAAGTACCGATGGAAGTATCGGCGAAAGTACCGTCGCAAGTATCGCCGAAAGCATCGTCGCAAGTACCGTCGAAAGTGCCGTCGCAAGTACCGGCGAAAGTACCGTCGCAAGTACCGTCGGAAGTATCGGCGAAAGTACCGTCGCAAGTACCGATTACTCACCGCCCGCCGAACCGGACAACGGCTGCGGTCCGGCTCTGGGCACGTGCTACTATAAGGGGCGGGCCTTTGCCCGCCCCTTGGCTGTCTGCTGTCTACTGCCTTCTGTCTACGTCCTCTCGCGCCCTAGTGCGCCACAACCGCCTTCTTCACCGACCGGAATCCCGGCGTGTCGAGACGGTAGAAGTAGACGCCATACGGCACCTGCTTGCCGTGGCTGTCGCGCGCGTCCCAGCTCACCGAGTAGAAGCCCGCCTTCTGACGCCCGCTTGCAAGCGTCCGCACGGTCCGTCCCGTGATGTCATACACCCGCAGGCTGACGTTGCCCGATTGGGGCAGCGCGTAGCTGATCTGCGTGTGGCCGCGGAACGGGTTGGGCCGGCAGGCCTCAAGCATCGGCCTCGCCGGTATCGGCGTCAGGTTTGCTGCCTGCTGCCCTTCGCCCTCTGCCTCTTTCAGGTTGAGCTTGTTGTACCCGACCTCGTAGTACTCGGCAGCTTCCGACCAGACCGTATGCAGGTACGGTATGGCCGTGTCGCCCGAGGCTTTGTTGTAGAAGAGGATGTGCGGGTAGGTGGAGATGGTGGCATTGTCCGCGATGTTCAAGGTGTCGCCGAAGTCGACGCTCGCCATGATGTCGAAGTCACCGCCGCCGGTGCGAAGTTCCTGCCAGGCCACCACCACCGTATCGCCCATGGCGATCGTCGGATAGTCCGAGGCGTTCTGTGACGTGTTGCTCAGGTTGACCGCCGACTCCCAGTCGTTGTAGGCGCTGGCGGTCGAGCGTTTGCGACTGAAGACATCGGCAGGGCTGCCCTGAGCCCAGGCTACGACTATCTGGTCAGCGTCGGAGTTGATGCTCGGATGCTGGGCCGTCACTCCTCCGCCGGTCAGGTCATAGGTCGAGGTCCAGTTGTTGGCGATATTCGAGCTCCGGCCGTCGGTATCCATCCGATACCTGAGCACGCCGCTTTCGGTCCAGGTCACGTGGACATGGTCGGAGTCGGCCTTGTATGGCTCGACCGTGACTGCCGGGTCGCCGAGGCTTGCGCCGGTGGCGACCGTGTAGGTCGAGACGTTCGTGCCGTCGAACTTGGCCAGGATGACCGACTTGGACATGCCGCTCGTGTTCAAAAACGCCGCATAGCCGATACCGGACTGCGTGTACGATGCGCCGGCCAGACTCGCCGGCCCCAGCGGGACCATCGCGTTCGTGTAGAGCGTCTGCGGCCCGACCCAGGACGAACCGCTGCGGTAGTAGGCCTCGATGGCCGAGCTGCCTACGCCCAGGGGCTTGGTCACGACCACCCAGCGCCTGCCGCTCGAATCCTCGGCTATCGCCGGGTACTCGCGGCCCGAGACCACAACCGCGCGCTGCCAGGTGTCGCCGGTCGCGGACCACGCGAACACCACGGCGTTGTCCAAGTCACTGTAAACACTGAAGAGAGAATCACTTCCGTTCTTCCTCAGGAACTTAGACCCATTGTTGCTCTTGGTCGCGTCGCTCGTGGCGTGAGAGACGTTCAGCGAGCAGGTCACGAAGCGAACATCACCGGTGTCGAGGACCCCGGAATCTACCTCGAACGTAACTCCCGCAGTATAAAGGAGATGCACACGCACCTGGTCAATCGAAGGGCTAATCGCCGATGACTCTGCCACCGCGTGCGGGTGGTAGGCATCGGTATCGTTGGCGACAAACGTCTCCTCCTCGCCCCTGACGAAGCCCTTGATTGTCCACTTGCCGTTGGCGTCCTTCTGTTGATAACAACTCACGCCCAGTCCCGCGAAAACTGGATTCGCCTTTTCGTAACTTCCAGTATCTCCGGGAGTTGCCATTGTAGACCAGTTCCCGAACGCGGTCGTCGCCAGGTCGCAGGTGGCCCGCTGGATCGCGTAGTTGCTGCCGTTGTTGCGGACCCAGGTTACATTCAGCACTGTACCGTTGTCATCGAAGCGGCTCATGGCGTGATAGCCGTTCGCGGTGACCAGATTCGGGCTGGACCACGCCGGTGGCTGTCCCGACGTACCCGGTCCGTAATCAGCCAGCAGCGAACCCATGATCGAGTCGGTTCCGTGCTGCCACGTGACGAGCAGCGTATCACCGTACACGTTAATGCAGGGCAAGCTGTCGCCGAGATTGGCCACGCTCTCGATGGTGTCGAGTACCACCCCGCTCGTGTCCACGCGAGCCCAGAGCACCATCGAAGTACCCTGAACCGTGTCGTAGCAGGCAAAGGTGACAGCGCCGACGCGGGTACCGTTCGCTTCGCCTGGGTAGACAACGATGCTGGGTTGCCCCGGTATCGCCGTACTGGAGCCACAGAAGACAGGCTTGATGACATCGCCCGCGACCTTGCAGAACAGCGAGTCGCCTCGCAAGTATGCAATCCACGGTTCGTTATCGCCGTCTACTGCCAGAGCCGGTTGGCTTCCGACATCCTGCATGACCGGTGTCAGCGCCGCCCCGTCAACCGGTCCGCTTGTCACGTAAGGTCCCATCGTCGACGCAAACTGGACATTGCCCGTCGCATCGATGGTGACGTCGCGTCCTTGGTTGAATGGGTACGGAGGGTAGTCTTGTATTGACCTGAAGTACGACCACCTGCCCAATGAAGCATAAAGGTAGCGGTGAGTCTGATCGCTGGGCCGCGACCAGACTGCCACGCCCTCAGGTACCGTCGTGTTGCCCCAAGACGCTATCGTGGCGATCGATGGGCAGTAGCGGTAGTCGCCCAGTCCGGTGGGGGAATCCAGCCATGGAAGATAGCCGAACCAAGCCCACATCGGATTCGGATCTGCCTCTGGCAGAAACGTCCCCATTGCCGCCGTGACTGACGACCGAGAGGGAATCGGACTTGTGCGCTCCTTATTGACCGCACACACCAAGACCACCCGCGGCAGCGCGCTTCCGAACGAAACTGCCGGCTCGATACTGATGCTCGGGTGCGAGTACTTGATGGGGCCGTTGGCGTCACTGTATACCAACGGGACCTCCCGGACCTGGTCTTCCCAGTCGTCGCCACCATTGGTTGACCATTTGTAGTAGATGCGCGACTCGTTACCCCATGACCTAGTCCAACAGACGAGAACTAAGTCGCCGAGGCACGCGATGCAGGGCTGGCCGGCATATTGGGAGTAGTCGAGCGTGACGTGTGAGGCGCTCCACGACGACCCGTGGCCACTGCCCTTGCAGTACTTGATCGTATCGGCGACCTGTCCGGTCGGAGTTGCGACGTACGCCACGTGTAGGGCGCCGTTCTTGCCCTTGCTGATGGACGGGTTGTAGAGGAACGGGCCAGCTTCGACGGGTGTGACAATGTACGCGCGGTCCTGAGAACGCCAGTGGTCGCCTCCATCAGTCGTCCAGGTCGCCATTAGTCCCTCGTAGTCATTCGGGTCGCCGTCGTAGCCTGCGGGGAAGACCGCGCAGGCGTAGTCGTCGTCTTCCATGACGACTGCGGAGGTTTGTTCGCCGTTCCGTATCCCACTGGGGGACAGTTGCTCGAAATTCGGCCAAGGACTGTCTTCTGTGTTAGTCAGCCAGTCGGCGCAAGCGTGGGCGTAGTTGTTGTCGGTCTGGCGGTCGTCTTCGGAGAACGTAGCCACTTTCCGACCATCTGGGCTGCCGTCGGCGGCGGACACGCATGCGTTCCAGTAGTCAAGGTCATCATTGGATCGGATGGTGTTGGTGTCCTTGAAGTTCAGGCGGTATGGGTCGTACAAGATCTGGTCGAACTGATGGGCGAGTGCATACACATTATCATGCAGACCATGATTCTGATTCGAGGCAACGATGTTCACCCACACCTTCTCGGGATTGCTGTACTTCGTCATGGACACGGCGTGGGCTCCGCTATTGGTCGTCAGGAACTCGTGGCCAGACTGTCCGTTCACAAACCAAGGCGGCGATGTCCATTTCCAGTACCAGTACTCGATGTAGCGGTCCATTCCAGAGGCTGACGCAGAGAAGAGCGCCAACAGAAACACGGAAATCGACAATCTGAGATATCGCATTCTCTAACTCCTTGAGTAACTTGACTCAGTTCTCTAACTGACTACAATCACTTGGGCAGCGACAGAACGCAAGTTCTACCTGTTTTCTTGGCGGATTGCAGGCGCTGCCCCTTTTCGGGACTCTTGCTACCGCTGGGCCGCGGCTAGCCCATACGACACCTCCCAGACAGAACCTGCGGGTCTTGCATCAATCCACCAAGAGAATCTTCACGATTGTCCTATCCGTGCAACTCCGAAGGAAGTAGATGCCTGTCCGACAGCCGGCCAAGTCATGCTGCCCCGTTTCTAAGTCGAGCACCTTGCGCCCGACTGCATCCAGCAGGACGGATGGCTGATGAACAACCAGGGGCGAGTTTCTCGACACCATCGCGGGGACAGCACGCTTCCTCGACGCAAGGGACTGAAGCGCTGCCTCGACTCCGGACGGGTCAGTCCGAATCACCGGGATGAATGAGTTGCCCGCATTGGCCACATAAACCCGGCTGTGTGCGGGCACCATCGCGAATGATCCCGGCTGATAGCATGGTTTGAGTAGCCCGACGATGCTATCGGTACGGCTGTCTATGAATGCGACTGCGCTGTCGTTCGTTTGACCGCAGCAGACAAGCCCGTTTGCGCTGTCGTACCCAAGTGATGTAGGCTGGTGGAGCGGGACCTCGGCAATGACAGAGTCGGTCTCGGCGTCTACGACCAAGACGCGGTCCTGCCCGCCCGCGGCGCACGCGCAGTATATCTTGTCCACGCCCGGGGCATAGAGCAGGTCCCAGCCTCCCGATGCGTCGTATGGCGTCTCGGCTATCAGCGTGTCGCCCGCCACGTCGAAGGTAGAGAATGAATACGGCCGCCAGCAGTGGACACGCTTGCCATCGCGGCCGGCGACGAGGCGAGAGGAACCGAACGGGTATGACCGGATGAGCGTGTCTCCGATGCAGTCGACTATGGCAACTCCTCCTTGGCCTCCGACGTACAGCTTGTCGTGTGCCACGTAGCACATCGACCACGCAATGAATGTCGGTATCGGGATTGTTTTCACGACCGAGTCATTCTGGCAATCGAGGACAGCCAACTCGCTACCCTGGAAGAGGTAGAGCTTGTTCAAGCGTGGAGCGTTGCACATCATCCAGCTACCCACATCGAGAATCCTCGTCACCGTATCAGCCGTTGGGTCAATCACCGTGACGTTTGCGCCGCCGCAGTACACGCGGTTGGTTGGGGCATGCCAGATCACGTGTTCCGGGTATCGCCCGACTTGGACGTGGCCAACCGGCTGGTTGGTTGCAGCATCAATCGCGCCGACCTCGCCAAGGACAGAACAGCTCACGTAGTAGACCTTGTCGTCGATCGAATCGTAGCACATGGCGGGGATGGATGTGCCACCGATCATGATCGTGCGAAGCAGGGTGTCGGCGCCCGTGTCGAAGACCGCAAGCTCCGGCCCACCCCGGTCAGTGGCGTACACGCGGCCACGTTTTGCACTCGCCAGCAACCCGTCCTTCAGTCCACACTGGTAGGGACCCCACAGCTTCTTGATTATGGTATCAGTATCCCCGCCTATCACCACTAGCCTGTCCTTCCCGGTCCACCAGCACGAGACGTAGACCTTGTCAGCAGCGGTATCGCAGGTTATGGAGTAGGCGTACGAATCTCCCCTGAACTGGAACCGGCTGACGAGACTGTCAGCAGTGCAGTCAAAGACAGCAAACTCTACCGGGTGCTTCCCTGCAGCGTACAGCTTCTGAGTACGCGAATTGAGGCACATCACGTCCGCAGCGGCATTCATCGTATCAAGCACGATTCCGGTCGTGCCATCCAGTACGTTAACTCCGCCGCTGCCGTTCACGTAGACCCTGTTGGCGACAGCATTCACGACAAAAGGACCGCCCCAGGTTCCCGTGTAGGCCGCGACCACCGAGTCGGTCGCTCCATCAATCACTAGGAGCGTGTCGTACACAGCGCAG
>DDXO01000081.1 GCA_002347155.1 Caldifarciminota bacterium UBA2258 | reverse complement strand
GGACAACGGCGGGTTCGTGCTCGGGCCGGTCAGGACCGGCCTGAGTCGTTTCGTAGCGAGCCACATCGCCTTCGAACCGGAGACTATCGCTGTAGACGTGCCGGCCAACGGAGTCGCGAGGGTCGAGTTCAGGCTGCGGGCGAAAGTGATTCCGATGCAGAGCGTGAGCGTGAATTCACGGCGTGAGCGCGGGGAGCAGAAGTTCACCGTCCGTGAGATCACGTCGGAGCAGTTGTCGCGGAACGCGGGCGGGTTTGTGCAGGACCCGGTGCGGTCACTCAGCTTCCTGCCCGGGGTTGCGCCGAGTGCGCGGGGCGAGTGGAGCGGGACCTATGCGGTGCGGGGAGGGGAGACCGACGAGAGTTCGGTCTGGTTCGGCAACGTGGAGCTGCTCTGGCCCTACCACCTGCTCGGCTTCTCGTCCGTGCTGAACCCGGACATCGTCGAGAAGATATCGTTCTTTCCGAGCGTCTTCCCTTCGCGCTACGGCGGCGTGTTGTCGAGCGTGGCGGTGATGCAGCCGAAGCGGCTCGAACGCGGCAAGGGGTTCTGGGCCTATGATGCGATGAACATGAAGGCGGCGTACGTCGGCAATCTCGGCGACATCGACTTCCTAGCGTCCTATCGCCGGACGTTCTACTACGTGCTGTTCGGGCCGATGGGCGCGGGTTCGTACAGCCGCCCATCCTACTCCGATTTCACCGGGCAGTGCGCAGTACCGCTGTCTCCGAAGCACCGGCTCCGCCTGACGGTTGTGAACGGTTCGGACCACATCACCTCGACGCTTTTGGGAACCGAGAAAGCGATGGATGAGTCCGGCACGTCGCTGGCGGGAAGCATCGAGTCCGACCTCGGACCAATCAAGACCGACGCGACGTTCTACAGCAATACTCACGGCTTCAATCTGACGCCGTCGGCCTGGTGGGGAACCGCGGTGACCCGGCAGAACGAGTATGGCGTGCGCCTGAATGCGACCGGGACGATCTCGGACGGGCTGGAGCTCGACTGTGGAGCAGAGGCAGGACAGGCGTCGTTCACCGGCAATCTCCTGATTCCGCAGATTCTCGGACGGGTGGACAATGCGTGGGCCGTATATGCGGCGCTCGGCATCAGGCCGCTGGAGCGGTTCGGGCTCGATCTCGGGATCAGGTATGAGGACGTGCGCTGGGCACTGGACAAGGTAGTGCAGCCGCGGGCGGTCGCGAGCCTGTCGCTCTCCGACCGGGTCACGCTTAAGGCGGGCTATCGCCGGCTGTACCAGCATTCCTACAGTTTCCTTCGCAACTCGGCCGCGTCGTTCGTATTCGACCAGCAGTATGACGACTATCTGCTGTTTGAGACCGGCGAACTCGCGGCCAAGCAGGCCGACCACTACTCAATCTCAAGCGAACTCAAGCTGGCACCGAACACGCGACTGTCGCTCGAAGGCTACGTGAAGGAGTACCTGCGGCTGCCGACGTGGAAGACCGACGTCCAAGGCAAGGTGTATGACGCGGGCAACCTTGGCTCCGGGTATTCGCGCGGGGTCGAGGCGGTGGTCGAGCAGTCCGCGGACGGAGGCTGGAGCGGGTGGGTGACGTACGCGCTGTCATGGGTCAGGAAACAGCAGGGCACGGACACGATGGTCTACTGGGACAGGTACGACCGCAGGCATTCGTTCAATCTCCAGGTTCAGAAGACTTTCGGGCCCCAATGGACCCTGGCCGCGACGTTCCGCCTGAACACCGGCGCGCCGTACACGCCGCTGCTCTACACCAAGTCGCCGAACCAGAACAACACCGCAGACGTGCGCCGCGGCCACTCGGCCTACGTGATTGAAGGAGAGAAGAACTCGGCTCGCGTGCCGGTCTACCATCGGTTGGATTTCAAGGTCTCGCGCGAGTTGCCCAATCTGCCGCTGCACCCGTACATGTACATCGAAATCATCAACCTGTACAACCGGCAGAACGCGTACAACCTGGTCCAGTTCGAAGACCGGAACGGCAACATCGTCACCGGCCAGTCCACCGGCATCGCCTTCATCCCGCTCATCGGCATCGGCGGCCGGTTCTAGCCCTCGACCGCCTCAGTCAGTCGCCTGACACCGTTCGGAGCGACTTGGGCTTGACATCATGGAGCAGGGGTCTAGAATAGGCGTGCCATGAGACTGTGGCGGTGGAGTGTCGTTTTCCTGCTCGGAGCGACAGCGGTGGCTCTGGGCGGCAGGCTGTCGTTCCGGGAGCACGCGGCGGTGCAGGAGTCGCTCAGCCGCGTCCATCCGCGGATGCGGGCGAGGTCGGATTGACGTCAGAGTGGTTCAGACTACAATAATCTCGTGAAAAGGACGATTGTCTTTCTATTGGGGTTGGGATTTTCTGTGTTTGCGGTTGCGGGGCGGTCATGGTTGGGTGAACGGGCGCTCATGGATTCGGCGCGCTCGGTTCCGCCGAAGCGAAGGATGGAGTGGATGTACGAGCGAGAGGGATCGAGGGATCAAGAGATCAAGGGATCGAGTGACGGAAGATGGAGGACGGAGGCGGACTCGGGTTCGGGATTGAGACTTGTCTCGAAGTGGGGTCGAGGGCCGGCGGCGGAAGTTACTGGCAAGGATACACTGGTCGTGCTGACCCTCGGCAGCGAGGTGGCGCTGCTGAGCTTTGCCAACGTCGACAGTCCAAGGGTGCTCTCGGAGATTCAGTTCCCCTCGCTCACGGTGCAGTCTTATCTTGAGGACTCGCTGCTCTACACCAGCAGCAACGTTGACCTTGAAGTGTGGAACATCGCCGACCCGACGCAGCCGGTGAAACGCGGCCAGCTTCTGGGCGCGGTCGGAGACTTCTGGATACGGGATACGTTCCTTTTCTTCATCAGGCGCGATACGTTCCACGTCATCAGTATCGCCAACCCGGCCAACCTGTACGAGCTGGGCTCTTGCATCGAGTCAGGCTCTGTCACGACCGGCTCGGGCAATACGGTCGTCGTGTGCCAGAGCGGAGGGTTCGCATTCGTGGACGTGTCGAATCCGGCCAACCCGCACGAAGTAGGTTCATACCCTTGTGGCGTTGCGCTTGCTGCCACTGCCAGAGGCAACCTCGTCTGCGCCAGCTATGACGAAACAGCGTATCCATACCCGACTCGGTTTATCACCTTGGACATCTCGACGCCCAGCTCACCGCGTCTCTTGGCCAAGCTGAACGACCTCGGCGGGTACGACATCTTCCTCGACGGCCCGCTTGCGTTTGTGTCCGGCCGCGGCCCTGGCGTGGAGAACCCGCAGCCATTCCAGATACTGAGCATTGCCGATTCTACCGCCCCGGCGTTTGTCGACTCATGCCGAACCACGGACAGATATCCGTGGGGC
>DDXO01000089.1 GCA_002347155.1 Caldifarciminota bacterium UBA2258 | reverse complement strand
GGATAGAGGGATCAAGGGAGCGAGAGATAGAGTGTCCGGACCTGACATCCGCAGATTCCGCAGATGACGGACCCGGAGGGTTATCCACAGATTCCACAGATTTGCACAGATTGGAGTCCCGGACGGACGTTGAGGGATCTTCCGTAATCGGCGTAATCGGTGGATGAGAGATCCGGGCCTGGACATCCGCAGATTCCGGAGGGCTATCCACAGATTCCACAGATTCACAAAGATTAGGGTCCCGGGCGGAGGTCCTGCATTCGTCATTGCCACTTTGTCCTTCGAACTTGCCTTTGAGGCGTTCGTGGGCTTCGCAGATGAGGAACTGGAGCGTGCGGGGCTCGAGCCCGAGTCCGACCCACTTTCTGATGCAGAGTTCGAGGTGGAAGGCGAGGTCCCGGCCCGTGCGCGTGCGCCACAGGCGTGTGAGTTCGCGCAGGAACCAGCGGTAGTGCATCGTCTGCAGCACGGGCAGGCCCGAGCCTTCGACCAGCGACAAGACGTGCTTTGCGAACAGCTCTTCGGACACATTCGGTCCAGCGCCATATAGCGCGTTGTCCGCGCCGCCGCGGATTTCGTCCAGGACGCGGTCCAAGTCCGTGAAAATGGGGACAGTCCCACGGAGCGTGTGGCTACGCCACCGTAGGAACGAACGGCGCGCGGTACAGTCCCCATTTTCCTGGGTCAGCGGCACTTGCTTCAGCAGACTTTCCATACTACTTCTTCTCCTCTGCCGGTCCTGCCGGCGTTTCGGTGCTTGTGACCTCTCGCCATTCCGGGGTTCTTTCGCTTCGGAATGACGAAGCACGGAGCCCGAAGGACGATTGAAGTCCGAATTGGGCGAAAACCTGAGTGCCAGATGGTAACTTGACCACCAGGTCACTTGACCACTAGATCACTCGATCTCTTGATCACTTCCGCCCTCATCTATCTGTATGTCCGCAATCGCGGGGTTTGCTCAAAAAGATTCGGGCGAGACCCTTCCATCGGCGTCAGAGCCTGCCCTGAGCTTGTCGAAGGGGCGACGTCCAACGTCGAATCCCGTGGAGTGGTCGGCCCACAGGCCGCCTGGGGGGCAGCATCGGCCCATAGAAGAAGTCAAAAGTCAAAAGGTAAAAGTCAAAAGCCAACGCGGCGTAAATCGCGCCGAACAACGAACCGAACAACGTCTTGAACAACTGCGGGTTGAACCTCGCGAGCAACGCGCGGTGCAACCAAGGATTGAGGTTGAGATTGAGGTTAAGGTTCAGGTCGAGATGGAACGAAGGACGCAACTGCTGACGCAAGCGAATACACAGCTCACGACCCTTCTGCCGGAACTTCGAGCCGAACTTCGACGCATACTTCGCGGCGATCTTCGCAGCTCAGTTCGCGAGCCACAAGGCAGGTTCCAGCTTGTCGGCTTTCGAGCGTGCTCGCTTCAGTTTCCTGACAAGCGAACAGCGACGCATCATGTCCGAGCTCGGTCCGCAGGTCTTGCCGCCGATGATCCTGTCCCGCAGCGAGACGTGCAGCACCCAAGCGGAAGCAGCCCTCGCGGCGGGCGACTGCGCCGCGCCAGTGCCGGTCTCGAACTACCCGGTTTGCGACTGGCGGCGGTCATCGGCCGATGGTGAGTGGCGAATCCGGGCAGGCGGGGGTGCTTTGCGGAGGGAGGAGTGAGGAGGGAGGACTGAGGAAGGAGGTGCGAGGAGGAACGAGGAGTCGGATTTCCGAGGGGGGGGTGCGCTGTGCAGGTCTGAATGACGAGTGGCGAATTCCGAGTGTCATTCCTGGGAGTCGGGACGGCTGGTTACATCCGAGTCCGGTCCCGGCGTAGACCGAGCATGGTGCGCCCGCGCCGGGCGCACAAACACCGAGGGCGGGCATGCGCCCGCCCTGCGCCAGACCGAGCCTGGGGCCTGGCTAGCTGCGGCCGCGACCACCGCCGCGGCCGTGGCCGGGGCCGTGTTCACGCCCGCCGCGTTCACCGTCGCGCGGCCCGCGGCGGTCCGGGTCCCAGCCGCGATCATGGTCGTGTCGGTCCCAGCCGTAATGGCGACCGTGCCGCCAGCCCCGGTGCCAGCCGCGGCCGTAGTACGGACGGCCTCTGTGCCCGGGTGGTAGGTATCCGTATTCGTATCTGGGCGCGCAACGTTCGTACCTGTGATGATGGCTGTGCCCGAACCAGCACAGCACTGTGCTCCAGAACCGTACGCGGGGCGCCCGCCTACGCTCCCGTCGCGGCGTGGCGTAGGTGGTACTTGAGAGCAGCAACAGCAGGATTGCTGCGGCGATGATACTTCGCTTCACGATTTCTCCTTTTCGACGGTGACCATTCGACCGTATCTACCGCTGCCCGGCGGGTTCTATTCCCGCGGAAAGGAAAGCAGGTTGAGTGGGCTAGGCGGGAAGGACGATGGCGGAGGTGGAGTATTCCGGCACCATCTGGAAGCTGCGGGTGAGGTTGACGCCGATGCGCTCGGGCCGGAGCAGGGCGAATATCTTCTTCTGTTCGGAGAGCTTCGGCCAGACCGGATAACCGGGGCTGTAGCGGACTGCTTTTTTCCAGCCGGGCAGTCGCGGCAGCCGGCTTTGGCAGTACTCGGCGAGGACCTCGGCCAGTTCGGCGGCCAGGCCGTGCAGCAGGAACTGCTCATGAATCAGCTTCTGCCGGGCCAGAATGCGGCTTTCCTGCACCACGCGGGTGCCGACGGTCGCCACCTGGAGGGCGACGTGGAAACGATTGTCCCCGTGTTTCCGCTGCAGGCGGCGGGCAAAGGCCGGCGCGAATTCGAGCCGCAGTAGTTCCTGGCCCATGCGCGGGTGGACCACCACCATCTCGCTGCCGCTGATGCCGGCTTCATAAAGGCCGTATAACATCACACCGTGCCAGAGCCCGTGGCTGTGGCCTGTAGCAAGGAGCTTCTCGAGCAGAAACTCGGCATCCCGCCGCGCCGCCCTGGTCGCGCCCGGCCCGAGTATCCGCCAGCGCTTGCGGAACAGCCGGTCCCGGTCCAGGAGCAGCGCGTAGGTCCTTACGTCGGCGTGGATTATCTTGGTCAGGGCCCGAACGTACGCGCCGACGATGCGGGGCTGGTTCCACGCCGCCGTCTCATCCGGCGTCAGCGGGGGACCGAATGCGGTTCTACCGCGGTAGCTCTTCGTCCCGCGCGCCCGCGGCAGGTTCCGTTCAGCTCGGCCGAGGGACTGCATGATTCTCAGCCCTTCGAGGGCATCCTTGGCATAGTACACTTTTCCAGCATACTGCGGCCGGAGTTCTTTGTCCACGAATGCGTAGGTGAGCGCTGCGCCGCCGCAGATGACCGGTGTGGTCAGGCCGGCGTCGGCAAAGGCCTCCACGTACTCCTTCATCGCCCGCGCCGATTCGACCAGGAGTCCGGAGAGGCCGATGGCGTCCGGCCGGTGTTTGTGCGCCGCGGCAATGACGTCCTCTGGCGTCCGCCGCACCCCGAGGTTCACAACGTTGAACCCGTTGCTCGACACTATCATGTCGACGAGGTTCTTGCCGATGTCGTGGACGTCGCCGCGGACCGTGGCGAGAAGCAGGGTGCCGCGCCGTTTCCGGCTGCCCGCTGGCAGGTGCGTCTTCAGGACGTCGAACGCGGCCCGCATCGCCTCGGCGGACCGGAGCACGAAGGGTAGCTGCATCCGGCCGGACTCGAACCGGCGGCCGACCTCGTCCATCGCGGGCAGCAGCTCCTGGGTGATAATGTCGGTCGCGGGCCGCGTCCTGAGACGCTCGCTTACGACATCGACGATACCGGTCCGGTCGCCGGCGAGCACACAGTCGCCGGCGGCCAGCGGCTCGCGGACTGCGAACCGCGACTCCGGAAGGGCTTGCGACGACCCGACATCGGTACGGGCGAGCAGGGCCTCGAGTGGTGTAACCCTGCCGCGACTCCGGTTGTATATCAGGTCTTCGCAGTATCTGACCGTCTCCGGGTCGAGCGCCGCCAGCGGCTCGATCTTGCCGGCATGGAGAATCGCGGCGTCGAGCCCGTGCTCGACCGCATGGTGGAGGAACACGGTGTTGAGCGCGCGGCGCGTCCGCGGCGCGAGGCCGTGAGAGATGTTGCTGACGCCGAGCAGGGTGAAGCTGTCCGGGAACCTGCGCTTCGCCTGCCGGACAGCCTTCAGGGTTTCGACTCCGGCGCTGCGCAGCGATACGTCACCGCTCGCGAGCGTGAAGGTGAGGAAGTCGAAAAAGACGTCCTGCGGGGCCAGCCCTCCGCGCCGCACTGCCAGGTCGTACAGCCGTTCCGCGACCTCGAGTTTCCGCTCGCAGGTCATCGCCATTCCCTTGCGGTCGATCGTCATCAGTACCAGCGCCGCTCCCGTCCTGCGGCAGAGCTTTATCGTCTTCTCGGTCCGGTCCGGGTCTTCGAGGTTGACTGAGTTGACGATACACCGTCCGGCCAGCCGTTCGAGCGCCGTTTCTACCACCTCGTAGCGCGTGGAGTCGACCATGACCGCCAGGTCCACGCCTGAGTTCAGGCGAGCCGCAAGCTCCTTTATGTCTGCGACCTCGTCCCGGCCCGCGGCCGCAACTGAAAGGTCCATCACCTGCGCGCCCTCGCGTCTCTGTTCCTGCGCCACCTCGACCATGCCTTCGAAGTCACGCGCCAGCAGCCGGTCGCGAAACCGCCTGCTGCCGCTCGCGTTGGTCCGCTCGCCGATGAAGAGAGGCCGCGGCGTCACCCTCAGCTCCTGCGCGCTGAAGAGCGACGACACGCGGGGCACGAAAGGAACCGGCTGGCGCGGAGGGACGCCTGTGAGCGCGGCCCGGAGATAGCGGATGTGCTCGGGCGTTGTGCCGCAGCAGCCGCCGGCGATGGCCAGGCCCGGCCCGGTTGCGAGCCGCTTCATGCTCTTGGCAAACTCCGCCGGCGACAGGTCGTAGACCGTACGCCCGGCCTCGACGCGGGGCAGACCCGCATTGGGCATCACCGACAGGAGCTTCGACGAATGGCTCGCGAGATAGCGTGCGGCGGCAGCAAGACCGTCCGGGCCCAGCCCGCAGTTGAGCCCGATTGCCGAGACAGGGTACGGTTCGATGGCGGCGAGCACCGTCCCGATGTCCGAGCCGGTGAGCGTCCGGCCGTGCTCGTTCAACGTCACCTGCGCTATGACCGGCACGCTGCGGCCGTCTGCCTCGAAGGAGTCGAGCACCGCGGCGAGCGCTGCCTTGAGCTGCAGGAGGTCCTGGCTCGTTTCGAGTATCAGGCAGTCGACGCCACCCGCAAGCAGGCCGTCAACCTGGGGTCGGAAGCTCGAAACCAGGTCGGCGAAATTGATATGCCCGAGGCTCGGCAGCTTCGAACCGGGCCCGATCGACCCGGCAACGAACCGCGACCATGCCGGCGTCGAATGCCTCCGGGCAGCGCCCCGGGCGACTTCGGCCGCCCTGCGGTTGAGCTCAAAACACTTCTCCCCCAGGCCATGCTCTGCCAGAGTGTGCCGGGCTCCACCGAAGCTGTCAGTTTCGATGGCGTCGGCACCGGCAGCCAGAAACTGCTCGTGCACCTTGCGCACGACATCAGGCCGGGTCTCGACCAACAGCTCGTTGCATGCACCCGCCGGCGCTCCCATCGCCTGAAGCGCCGTTCCCAGCCCTCCATCGAAGATGACTATGCGCCGGCGGGCAAGCGCAAGCAAGCGCGAAGCGCTGAACGATGGATGATGATTTGCGGACCCCGACCGCCGCTTCCGGCTCAGCACTCTGCGCTCATCACTCATCGTTAGTCGTTTATCGCTTTCAGCACATCCGCGGTTGCTCTGCCTCTGCCCATGGTGTAGAAATGCAGCCCGGGCACATCGTGCTTGAGCAGCTCGCGGCAGAGCCGCGTCGTGAAATCGACTCCGGCGCGGGCAGCGTCGGCGGGAGTTGCCGCGCGTGTGATGCGGGCGACCAGTTCCTCGGGCAGGTCGACGTGGAAGTCCCGCGGAATCGTGACGAGCTGCCGCGTGTTGGTGACCGGTTTGATGCCGGGGATTATCGGCACCTTGATGCCGATGGCGCGGGCCCGGTCGACGAAGTCGAGAAACGGCTGTGCAGCGAAGACCATCTGGGTGATTATGTAATCGGCGCCGGCTTCCACCTTCTCCTTGAGGTGGCGCAGGTCGTCGGCCAGGTTCGGCGCCTCGTAGTGTTTCTCCGGGTACCCGGCCACGCCGATGCAGAAGTCGGTCGGCGCTGCGTTATCCAGGTCCTCGAGATAGTGGCCGCGGTTCATGGCGGCTATCTGGGCGGTCAGCTCGGACGCGAACCGGTGGCCGTTCGGCTCGGGGAGAAACTCCCGGAATCCGGGCGCCGGGTCGCCGCGCAGGACGAAGAGGTTCTTGAAGCCTAGATACTGCAGGTCAATCAGCGCATCCTCGGTCTCGTAGCGGTCAAACCCGCCGCAGATGATGTGCGGCACGGTCTCGATCTTATACCGGTTGTAGATGGCGGCGCAGATGCCGACTGTGCCCGGATTCTTGCGTCGGGGAACCTTCCGGGTCAGGCCCGCGCCGATGTCCTCGTAGACAATCCGCTGCTGGTGATAGGTGACGGTTATGAAGGTCGGGTTGAACGGCAGCAACTGGTCGACCGAGCCGAACAGCTCGGAAATCGACCGCCCTTTCTCGGGCGGAGTAATCTCGATTGATACCAGCGGCCGCTTCCGCTCCGCCATAAGCTCGGTTATGTGCAAGTCTTGCTCCTCCGGCGGCAATACAAAAGCCGCCCACGCTTCAGGCGGCACACGCGCTGGAAGGTCCTTTTGCCTCGCTGGCCGCATCGGCCCGTTCGGAAGTACGAAGTCCGAACTCCGAACGCCGAAGTTCGGCACTCGGCGTTCGGCATTCGCACTTTCCGCATCGGTCCGGGCACCGTAGCACCTTCAAGCTCGGTTGCCGTGCCGGCAGGCAAACCAGGGCCGCCGGCCGCTCCTGATGCAGCGCCAGTATAGCGCGGCCGGAGACCGATGCAAGCCGCGACGGTACCCGCTATTGACATACATCACGGATGGTCTAACATAGCATGATGCGGTTGTTCGCGTCGCTCCTCGCTCTTTCCTTCGGCATCGCCGCCGCTGCCGGGATTGACCTCCTGGTCCGGGTCAACCGCTCTTCCGGCGATGACCTGGCGGCAGTCGTTGCCGCCGGCGCCGATGTGCTCGCCCGGTTCGACGGCTGGTGCATCGCGCGCACGGACCAGCCCGGCCTCGCCCGGCTGGAAGACCGCTTCGGCTGCACGGTGCTCGACCAGGACCCTGGGCAGAAGCACTACGTCTTCGTCTTCGTCGAACCAGGCTTCGACCGTACCCGGCTGTCTCAGTTCGGCTCAGTCCTCACCGAGGACCCCGAGGGCGTGCTGCTGCGAACCACCGCGGACGGTATCCTCGGGCTGAACCGCCTGCCCGTGGAGCTGTACGCGGTCTCCATGAGGCCGATGTACGTCCCGAAGCCACGTGCCGCCGCTGTCCCGGTTCCCAAGGCAGAGCCGGTGCCGGACAGCTTGATATGGACGCTCGTGAACCGCGTGAACCAGGACTCGCTGGAGGCTCACCTGCGCCGGATGATCGCCTTCCAGACACGCTATGCGCCGACCGAGTCCTGCTACAAAGCGGTGGGCTGGATGCTCGACAAGTTCGCGGCGTACGGCTGCGACAGCACCTACCCGGATGGATTCATCAGCGGCTACGCCCCGAATGCAATCGGAATCCGTTTCGGCAAAGTCCATCCGCAACGCATCTTTGCCATAACCGCTCACATCGACGACACGTCCGAAGACCCCTTCAACCACGCTCCCGGGTCGGACGACAACGCGTCGGGGTGCGGGCTGGTGCTCGAGGCGGCACGCGTCTGTGCGGACATGGACTTCGCCAGCACGGTCTGGTTCATCGGCTTCTCGGCCGAGGAACAGGGACTGTGGGGCTCGGACAGCTTCGTTTACTCCTGCCGCGAGCGCGGAGACTCGATTCTCGCCGCCTTCCACTCGGACATGATTTCCTACGGCCGCGACGACTCCCTCACCGTGGTTCACTCTTCCTGGCTGCCCCAGACTGAGTCGCTGGCCCGGTTCTTTCTCGCCCAGGCAGACACGTTCACCAGCCTGCAGGCAAAGGACACCATCATCGACGTATCCCAGTCCGACCACTACTCCTTCTGGAAGTACGGCTATCTCGCCATCCGGGGCCGGTACCACGACAAGACGCCGATGTATCACACCACCGGAGACACGATCGGCCCGTTCCACTACACCAACTGCGGGACAAACAACCTGCCGATGTATACCGAAATGGTCAAGGCCGCCGTCGCCACCATCGCCAAGTGGGCGGGCGCAATGCCGGCGGGCGTTGCCGAAGAACCACCAGCCGCTCGCCCGGCACCTGCTGTGTCCATCGTGCCCAGCGTCGGCCGGGCTCCGGTGCGCATCTCCCTCTCCGCTGCGGCTCCGGCTGTGTCAGTCTACAATGCGGCCGGCCGTCTGGTACGCAGTCTTGGAGAGGGATTGCCCCAGACCTGGGACGGCCGCGACAGCAACGGAGCGGCCGCGAGTCCCGGCGTCTACTACGTGCGTTCGAACGGTCTCTCCGCCCGATTCGTGCTGGTCGAATAGGCCGGCGCGCCAGCAGGACGCAGCCCGAGTGGGCATGGCCGACCGGGCACTCAAATCCTGACATTCAATCGTCATCCGGGCTCCGGTTTCGGACTTGACGCTGCCGCCCCCGGCCGGGCATCTGCGTTGCCGCACACCCCTGATTCAGGGCTCTGTTCCTGAACCGACACGGAGGCCCGATAGCACGACACACGAAACGAAGGGGAGCGTAAGTCCAGAAGCCCGTCTGGCTCTGTTCTCACGTCTTCGTGGCCATCCCCTTCGGATTTGGGGTCTGCCAACGGGTTGACTTAGACCGGTAGGGGGGGTAGAATTTGGTGGCGAGATACGCGGTTCCGTGGCAGGAAACCGCGTCCGTTCCCGGGTGCCTGACTGGAGGCTGTTCGCGAACTGCCGGTTCAGTACCTCCCCCTGGTCAGCAGCGTCCTACCGGTTCAGGCGCTTACTGCTCCCGGTTCGCCCGGGTGACGGCAGGACTGTGTTATTCCGATTGGCCGACCGCGGTTCGTCCTCGACCGCGGAGGTTGTTCTGACCGACTGAAAGCGAGGCGTGACCCCCTCGGCGCGGCCCTTAGACGGGGCCGCGCCGGTTTTGGTCTGGACAAGCACGCGGCTGAGGTTTATCATCTCGCGCCATGCAGCAGGAACCAGGACGACGGCCGACGGGCTGGGGCGACCCGCCGGTAATTGCCCCGACCATTGACGCCGTCCGGAAAGCAGGTGAGCGGATGCGGGGCGTTTCCGAGCGCACGCCGCTGCTTTCCTTCGGGGACAAGGACAGCGGCATTCTGCTCAAGTCCGAGGTGGGTCAGCCGACCGGGTCGTTCAAGATTCGCGGCGTGTACAACTGGGCGGCAGGGCTTACGCCCGACGAGGTGGGGCGCGGGTTCTCGACGTTCAGCGCCGGGAACACCGCGCTGGCGCTCGCCCACTGCGCCCGGGCTTTCGGCACGCCCTGCCGAAGCATCCTGCCCGACTATGCCCCCGACATCAAGGTGCGGGCTTTGCGCGAACGCGGAGTCGAAACGGTGCTCGTCCCGTTCGCGGAGATGGCGGACTATATCTTTCGCGCCGGGTGGCGGGAGGAGCCGTACGCTTTTCTGCATCCGTGGACCGAGCCCGCGATGATTGCCGGGCATGCGACCATCGGCCTTGAGATTGTCGAAGACCTGCCGGACGTCGAGACCGTGTATGTCCCGGTGGGCGGCGGGGCGCTGGCCGCGGGCGTCGGCTGCGCAATCGGGATGCTCAATCCCGCGACGCGGATTGTCGGGGTCCAGACCGAGTCGTACCCGTCGCTGGCGCAGAGCCGGCATGAGGGAAAGCCGGTCTGGATCGAGCCCAGACCGACCATCTGCGACGGAGTGGCCGTCCCGTTCAGTACGGACCAGCTCTTTCCGCTGCTGGAGGAGACGGTCGACGGCGTCGCCGTGGTACCGGAGACGCGGGTGCGGGAGACGGTCCGCCTGCTGGCGCGGGAGGCCGGGCTGGTGGCCGAGGGCGCGGGCGCGCTGGCGCTGGCCGCTGCCCTCGATACGCCCCGGGAAGAGCGCGGCCTGTCGGTCTGCCTGGTTACGGGCGGCAACATCCCCGGGGCGCTGCTCGACGAGATTCTGCGCGCGGCGCCGGCGTAGGGCAGGGACGCCGCGCGGCTGCGGCGCCGGTTCAGGGCATCTATGCAGGCCTACACAGCGTTCGGGCGGGCGTTGCGCCCGCCCGAATGCCGGCCAGAGGCGCTACCTCGTAATAACGACCTTGACGACGCCGGATGTGCCGTGCTGCACGTTCGACGCCTGACGCAGGAAGTACACACCGGGTGCAAGGCCGCGGACGTCGTTGGGGCCGGGGCGGAGCGGTATGACCGACCGACCAGCCATGTCGAATAGTGAATAGTGAGTAGTGAATTGAGAAACGGGAAGGAAGAGGAGGCCCCGGACCACGGTCGGCAGTTCCGTCATTGACACTTCGGTCATCGGACTTTCTTCTACTCCGTAGGGTTCGCCGAGGTCATCGAGTACTTTGCGGGCCAGCACGACCGCCTCGGATTCGACCGTGTAGTACAGCGGGAAGCCGAAAACCACAACCTTGCCCGGGCCGTTGAGCCAGCGGACGCCCACCGGCTTTCCGGCGAAGCTGTCGCCAAGGGCCGAGTTGAAGGTCAGCACAGTATCGGCGTCGCGCGGGTAGAGGATGTCCACGTAGGGGAACCTGCCTTCAAACGAGGTGAAGAGCTTGGCAGTGTCAATGGAGACGTCCGGGTAGCCGGACTGCCCGGAAGCGCCGGTGAAGTTCAGGTGCGCGCTCTGGCCGGCCGCGGCGAGGTGCAGTTCGTCGTAGGGCATCTGCCCGGCCGAGAAGGTGAACGGATAGCCGCCCGAGCCCATCAGGCCGACTATCGGCTTCCAGCCGACCAGCCAGAACCTGCCGCCGTGTTCGAGGTAGTTGACCAGGCCGGGGATGGCCGGATGAAGCCGCTGCTGCGTGTACTCGTCCGCGTGCCAGACCAGGGTCGAGTAGGGGCCGACGTCGCCGGCCTGAGGCACGCTTTCGGTCGCAACGTCCCAGTCGGTGTAGCGCGCGCCCCGGAGCAGGGCGTGGTAGAACGCGTCCTGCTGGGCGTCGCTCGGCATGCCGCGCTGGCCGTTGCCGTCGCGGGTCTCGTCGACGAGCAGGATACCGTGGTCGAGGGTTATCGGTTTGCCGCGGACCTCGGCCGAGTGCGGGCTTTCGTGCGCGCTTGAGTCCACCGCGGTGATGACATAGTAGTACATGGTGTCCGACAGCAGACCGGAGTCGCGGAAGGTGGTGTCGGCCACGAGCGCACCGTTCACCTTCGTGTACTCCGAACCGGTAACGGTCGAGCGGTACACGTTGTACCCGGCAAGGTCGAGTTCGGTGTTGCGGTGCCAGGCGGGAGCCATGCCGCAGTAGAAGGGCAGCGCGGACACTCCGTTCGGGGCCAGCGGCGTTGTGCCGGGTACGGCGCTCTGTTCCGGGGCCGGGCCGCTTTCGTGCCCGGCCGAGTCGAACGCGGTTATAGTCGCGTAGTAGCGCGTGCCGTCAACGAGCCCGCTGATGCGCTGGTGCGATATGCGTCCGACGACGAGCGAATCCGTGTACACGCCCGAGGCCGTTCCCCACCTGAGGCGGTAGCCGGCGAGGTCGGATTCGGTGTTCTCTTTCCAGGTGGCTTCGAGCGCGCCGCCAGTCCCCGCGTCCCACAGCCGGAAGCTGTCCGGTGTGCCGGGTGACATCGCCATCGTCACCAGAGTGGCGATTCCCATCTTCGCGACATCGGCCGCCAGCGGTATCGAGAGGTTGCCGATGGTGTCACCGGTCGTGTGGTAGTAGGGGTAGAAGTCACCGTATTCAGCGCCCGCGGTAGCCGGGTAGCCGTACCATTGGAACGAAAGCTGGTCGCTGCCGTAGGAGCCGATGATGACGTCGTGGTCTAGGTCCGTGTATTGCCCGGCCATGTGACCCTCCAGCTCCGCCAGTCCGAGCGAGGCCGAATCGCAGAATATCGCCACGCCGAACCGGCCGCCGGGCCAGGCAATCATGTCGAAGTTGAGCGCCCCGGTAATATCGGCGTTGTTGTTCCGCATCGCCTGGGCATAGTGGAGGCTGCCGACCAGTCCCTGCTCCTCGCCGGTGAAGGCGATGAACTTTACCGTCTGGTCGAGTTCCTCGGCCGCGAGCAGGCGTGCGGCTTCGAGCGCGATTGCCGTTCCCGACGCGTTGTCCTCAGCACCGGGCGCAAGGTTCCACGGGTCCTCGGAAATAGCGTCCATGTGGCCGCAGATGATGGCAACCTTTTCCGGGTTGCGGCTGCCGACGATGGTGCCGATGACGTTCCGGCACATCGTGCCCGACAGGTCATACGTATCGAGCTCGACCGAGTCCATGCCCAACGCGGTGAAGTAGTCGTAGACATACTGCTCGGCCGCGCGGCAGCTCTCGGCCCGCGAGTAGCGGGTCCGGAAGTCCTGCAACCGCTGTATCTGGTTCCGAATCGAATCGGGCGAGACGCCGGCGATGAGCCGCTCGATGAGCGTGTCGGCATCGGGTCGGAGCGAAAAGGAGCGCGCGGGCGCGAGCCAAATCGGGTGCGGGTTATCCGGCAGCCGCACCAGCTCAGCGCCCAGTCGTGACACCGCCTCGGCCTCGGACGGAGAGAGCTGCATCAGCAGCGTGCTTCCGTCCTGCCAGAGGACGCGACCGGACAGCGGCGCGCGGGCGCGAGCAGCGTACACGAGGTAGGCGGACTGTTTCGGTCCGAGCGACAGGCCGAGCGCCGTCGACCTCGCGGCCAGGCCGGGGGCGGGCTGCGCGAAAACGAACCCGTCGGTGCGGGCGTACTCGAGCACCCCGGCCCGGGCCAGCTCTTCAAGCGCGGCCCGGCCGGACACGGGCACTACGGCGATCCGGTTCGGGGCGGCAGAGCCGACGGCGGCAATAGCGGCAAGCAACAAGAAGCACGTAGTCTTGTGGTTCATGACTCAGTCTCAGTGAACACCGGGGCGGTGTCAAGCAAGGGGGAGGGCGCAGCGACAGCGGTGTGCCGGTGAATATCGTCAAGGCAGGTTGACAAGCGACGTACGATATCTACAATAATCACAGGGCAGTCAGGCAGATGGAAGCCCGATTCCCCGCAGCCAGCCGGCCGTGGGTGAAATCCCGCCGCTCGACGGGCACACGCGCGCGAAGCATATGACGGTTCTGAACGACGCCGACAACGTCGCAGGAGGAACAGTGTATCGAATACCGATCCGGCTGTTACTGGTGCTATCCGCCTGCCTGGCGCTGGCGACGCTCGCAACGTGCAACCGCCCTCCCGGCCTGGCGACGTCCCCGACCGGTCCCGATGTCTGCTTCGCCGGCGTGACCTACACGTTCACAGCGGTCGCAAACGACCCGGAGGGAGACAGCGTGGCGGTCCGCTTCGACTGGGGCGACTCCACGATGTCGGACTGGTCGAGCTGGTCGCCGAGCGGACAGGCAATCACGGCCACCCACGCCTGGCAGGATACCGGCACCTATGAGGTAAGTGCCTGGGCAAAGGACAGGAGACATACTTCGCGGGTTTCGGCCGGGCTGGCGGTGCGGGTAGTGATTCACCGGCCGCCTGATACGCCGGCAAGACCGTTCGGGCCGGACGCGGGAGTGCAGTTCTCGTCCTGTTCGTTCGTAAGCGGAGCCTTCCATCCCGACAGCCTGCCCGTGGCCATCAGGTTCGCATGGGGAGACGGCGATACGTCCGACTGGAGTTCCCTTGTTGCCTCGGGCAAATCGGTGTCGCGCAGCCATGCCTGGTCTGTTGCGGACACCTATGCGGTGACGGCGCAGGCCAGGGACACCGGCGGAGCATTGTCCCAGTGGTCAGACCCGCACACCATCGTCGTCCGGCCGGATACCCTGCGATGGCGGTATCAGACTGAGCGCAAGATAACGACAAGCCCGGCGCTGGGACCGGACGGCACGATCTACGTCGGTTCGTACGACAGCTACCTGTACGCCGTGCGCCCGGAGTGCATACTCAGGTGGCGCTACAAGACCGGCGCGTTGATTCGATTCTCGCCGGCCGTGGCCGCGGACGGCACCGTCTACTTCGGGTCGGATGACGGATGTCTCTATGCAGTCCACCCGGATGGTTCGTTGAAATGGAGCCAGGACCTGGGCGCGCCGTTTGTCGCGTGCTCGCCGGTCATCGGTCCGGACGGCACCATTTACGCCGGCGCGAATGATATGGTCTTGCGTGCGTTCAGCCCCGACGGTACTCCAGAATGGACGCACGTCCTGCCGTGGAGTCTTGCCGGGTCGCCGGCCATCGACGTAGACGGAGCGCTCTATTTCGGGTCGTACGACACCATCTTCGCGCTGAACGCGGACGGGACCATCAAGTGGGGATGCCAAGTCCCAGGTTTTCCGGGTACGGCAGCGATTGGGGCAGACGGCACTGTCTACGTCGGGTCGCGCGACAGCGGGCTCTATGCCATCGATTCTGGCGGAACAGCCAGGTGGCGCTGTCCGCTGACCGGTGAGACACAGAACGAGCCCACCATCGGAGTGGACGGGACGATATACATAGGCTCATCCGCCGGTATCCTCTATGCCGTCGATCCCAATGGGACGCCCTGGTGGAGCTACTCGACCGGCGGTGCGATAGCCTCGACCCCGGCCGTTGCCGCCGACGGTACCATCTTCTTCGGGTCGGACGACGGATACGTCTACGCGCTCAACAATGACGGTTCGCTTAGGTGGCGGTACGAGACCGAGAACGCGGTCAAGTCGTCGCCGGCGATTGCGGACGATGGTGTCATGTATATCGGGTCAACCGACTTCTATCTCTACGCTCTTTGGAGCCCGTCCCCGCTCGCCGATTCCCCGTGGCCCAAGTTTCGTCACGACCTCAGGAACACCGGCCGCATAGGAGGCGGTCGGTAAGGAGGAGACAATGACAACGACTAAGGCGCTTCCTGCCATAGTCTGCGTCGTGATGCTTGTCGGCGGACTCGCCTGCAAGCGCAACGAGCCGCCGGGTGTTCCGGCCGTTCCGACCGGCCCCACCTACTGCTTCCGCGATACCACCTACACCTTCAAGACAGTCGTAAACGACCCGGACGGCGACAGCGTGTCGGTGCGCGTCAGATGGACTTACTCGTCCGTGTCCGGTTGGTCCGGCTGGGTCGCAAGCGGCGAAACGGTGCTGCTGACGCACTACTGGCTGGACGCCGGCACCTACCACGTCAGTGTTCAGGCGAGAGACCAGAGGCTGAATACCTCGGATTGGTCCGACACGCTCGAGGTACAGGTGGTGACGCGCTATTCGCCCGGCATGCCGCACGACATTGTCGGGCCGGCACGAGGCGGACAGGATTCCTCCTACACCTTCAGCACATCGGCATCGCACCCGGACGGGATCACGGTGGCAATCAGGTTTGCCTGGGGCGACGGCGACACATCCGACTGGAGTGCCTTTGTCACGTCGGGCGAGTCGGTCGCAATGAGCCACGTCTGGACCGCGCCGGACACCTATGCCGTGACCGCCCAAGCTCGGGATACCGGTGGCGGACGGTCACTCTGGACACTGCCGCACACCATAGTAATCAGGCCGCCGGACACACTGCGCATCTGGCGCCTGCGGCTGGCCGATAGCGGGAGTGTTATGAGATCGTCGCCGGCCATCGGGCCGGACGGCATCATTTATGTTGGGTCTGACAGTGGGCTGTATGCAGTCAACACCGACGGCGCAGTAGAGTGGTACTTTCCAACGGGCGCGAGCGTTGGGGCATCCCCGGCAGTCGCTCCGGCCAATATGATCTACTTCGGGTCGGGCAATGTCGTCTACGCGTTGACGCACAGTCAGAAGCTCGTTTGGCGCTATACGACCGGCGGCTCGGTAAGCTCGTCCCCGGCAATTGGGGCAGACGGAACGGTCTACGTTGGGTCATCCGACGACCGGCTCTATGCGTTCAACGTGGACGGAACGGTGAAGTGGAGCTACCTGACCGGCAGCAACATCACTTCCTCCCCGTCCATTGCTGCCGACGGCACGATTTACGTTGGTTCATACGACGACCACATCTACGCGCTGAACCCTGACGGTACCCTCAAATGGAGCTACGATGTAGACGACAACATCAACCGGGCCTCACCGTGCGTTGGCGCTGACGGCACGGTCTACTGCGGGGCCGACAGGAATCGGTCGGCTCTGAGCTTCTACGCCTTCAGCCCGGACGGCACCCTCAAGTGGTCGTACGCTACCGGTGGCGACATCCGTTCCTCGCCGGCGATTGCCTCCGACGGCACCATCTACGTTGGTTCGGGTGACTACTCACTCTACGCCTTGAACCCTGACAGCACATTGAAGTGGTGCTTTCGGGCCGGTGGTAGAATCCTCTACTCATCGCCGGCAGTATGCGCCGACGGTACTATCTACTTCGGTTCGTACGACGATTTTCTCTACGCCGTCAACTCGAACGGCACCCTCAAGTGGCGGTATGAAACCGAAGGCAACATCTACTCATCTCCATCGATCGGTCCCGACGGCACGGTCTACTTCACGAGCAACGACGGCTACCTGTACGCGCTCAAGGGAACGAGCCCGCTGGCCGATTCGCCGTGGCCCAAGTTCCACCACGACCTGCGGAACACGGGTCGCGTGGGTGGCGGGAGGTAATCGTCATGGTGAATTCGAGATATCCCTGTGGCGCCGCGCTCTTTCTGGCCGCTGCATCCCTGCTGTCATGCAGCAGCAACCATGCGCCCGAGGTCCCAGCCCGCCCGGCCGGGCCGGACTACTGCTTCAAAGACTCAACCTATGTCTTCACTGCCGTAGCGAGCGACCCGGACGGCGATAGCGTAGCGGTTCGCTTCGACTGGGGCGATTCTACCGCTTCGCACTGGCAGAGTTGGTTCGCCAGTGGCGAGACGGTCGAGTTCACACATGCATGGACGGATACTGGAACGTTCTACCTGCGGGTGTCGGCGCAGGACCAGAAGCTGCTAACGTCCGAGCCATCAGACAGCTTGGCGGTGCGAGTGGCGACTCGCTGGCCGCCCGAGACGCCGTCGACACCAGCCGGGCCAAACGTCGGAGGCATTGATACATCTTATTCCTTCGTGGCTGGCGCTGACCATCCCGACGGAATCGACGTGGCGATCAGGTTTGCGTGGGGCGATGGCGATACGTCGGACTGGAGCGAATTCGTGCTCCCGCACGCGCCCGTCGAGATGAGCCACTCGTGGTCCTCACCGGGCACGTACCTGGTCAGAGCCCAGGCAAGGGACACGTTTGGGCTGACGTCGCAGTGGTCGGTACCGCATGCGATAGTCATTCGTGCCGTCGGCCGATTGCGGCAGGTCGGCCAGCCGACACTGACTGCCGACAGTTCGGGTTTTCTCATTCGCGTCGTCAACGACGGGACGGTCGAGGACACCATCGGATGGCTCGCGTTCCTCGACACTCCGGACTCCGCGTACATGAGGAGTTTCCGCATAGACGGCGATCTGGGAACTGGGTGCCCGATACCTGACGGGCAGCCTGGAATCGGCCCCGGGGACACGGTTCGATTTGCCCCGGTGACGATCGCTCCATACGGCGTGCAACTCGTCGAACTCGTCTTCTATCCGTTCTTCGACCGGGAAGTCTACCCTCCCGGCAATCTGTTCAATGTGAATGGTAGGCAGTTTGTCTTCCGCTTTAGTGACGGTTCGGAGATTACGGTCAACCCGTGAAGGTGGATCTGCCGCAGAATCGTCTGAACTCCGACTGGCCTTGCGCAAGGCCAGCATGGCAATAGAATCCCGTGAGAAGAGACTATGAGTACGTTGCTTCTGCTTGCCCTCGTCGGTGCCGGTTTCCCCATCTGCACCGCCTCGGGTTACACGGGCTACGCCTCGGTCGTATACGCCCAGGACCAGTTCTACGTCTTCTGGGAGGACCAGCGGCGGGCTCCGCTCACCGGCGTATACGCGGCGCGGGTGACCAAGCAGGGCACAGTCCTCGGCCCGAACGGAGTCGAGCTCTTTACCGACAGCATCGGCTACCGGGTGAGCGCGGCCTGGGACGTGTCGAACTTCCTCTTCGTCACCCGCGAGCACTGCTGATCCAATGGTGACCTGCTGGGGGTGCGTGTCACTCCCGACCTCGATACGCTGAGAAGGCGCTCGCAGGCGCTCAAGTCCGGAGTCTACTTCACGCGCGAGGCGGGTCAGACGGCCAAGATTCTACTGGTCCGCTAGCCCGCGGATTCGCGAACACGGCTCGGGCACGTCCCGAGCCGTTGTGCTTGCACGGTCTCGCGTCCGGGCCTGAGCTGGTGCGACGGGAAAGCCACGCCGCCGCGGAATACGCGGCGGCAATGGTGGGCTATCAGGAAGACTACTTCTTCTTGCCCTTTTTGGCTGTCTTCTTGACGGCCTTCTTTGCTTTCTTCACCATTCGCACCTCCTTTGGTTAGTGCATAGCCCACGCCGGCATATTCGGCGCGGACCTTTTACGGAACGGACAATTGTGGAAACGGGAAGCGGCGGGAATCTCATCGAGTGACCCACAAGTGAAGGGGTCGTACAATCCATCGCGTAGAGAATACGGATATCGACCGGATTGTCAAACGTTTTCGCGTGGGAAGATGAGAATTCGTCCACCAAGACAGCAAGATACTAAGGCGGGACGGCGAGGATGAGCCCGGCTGCGAAGGAAGCGGGTCATCGTCGAACGAGTTCCGATACCTCGAACCGGGTCGTCGAGAAACGCCGCAGCCAGCGGATGATGCCTGCGTCGGGCGCGAACCACACGTCCATCAGGTAGGGTTGAGGTGCGTGAATGCGGATGCGGAAGCACCCGCGGAACCTGCCCGCCGGTGTTTCCACGGTTTCGTGCGCCATCACTTCGAACGAGGCTGAGTGTTCGGCGTCGCCGTACCAGAACCCGCCCCGGCGCAACGGCAGTTCCAGCAGCTTCACCCAACCTGAGGTCGGCTCGAGCCCGTCGAGGTGCGACGCCGGCAGCACGAACACGGCATCCCGCGTCTTGCGGAAGAAGAATGAGAGGTAGCGCCCACCGTCACGAGTGATGCGGACCTCAAAGACCCGGCCGATTCCCGGCTCCACCGTCGAGCCCGTCACGGCGATGACGTAAGTGCCGGTATCGGCTGCAACGGTGGCGGACGTGACTACCCGGTATCCGGTTGCAGCATACCGCCGTTCCTGCTTCTCCCGCAGCGGGAAGTAGTCCGGCTTCCGGCAAGCGAGGGCCGGTGCGGTCGCCAGCAGTAGCACAGCAACGGCGGAGTAATGCATGCACCTCAGCACCATCTGATTATCAGAGCTGGGGACGGAGAAGCAACAGGTGCGCAGAACTTCTGCGTGTTGCGCAGATACGCCAGGCCCGCGAAGATGTCCCGGTCATCTTTGTGTCTTGGTGTCCTTGTGGTGACTCCGCTTTCCGTCCGTCCGCTTGACTTCGGGGTCGTTGGGCCTATATTGGCCTCGACCATGATGCGCGAGCCGTTCAGCCGCTTCAACCGCCACTACGACAGCTTCATGGTCAAGTACGTTGACTACCGCGGCTGGGTTGACTACCTGGTGCGGGTGTTCGGCCACTTCCGCTCCGACCCGAAGACGATTCTCGACCTCGCGTGCGGCACCGGCATCCCGACCCTGATGCTCGCCCGGCGCGGCTACCGGATGACCGGCGTTGACCGCTCGCCGGAAATGCTCAAAGTGCTCGAGTCGAAGCGCGGCAATCTGCCGGTCAGCACTATCCACGCCGATATCCGCGACTTCGCCGTGCCCGAACCGCTCGAGGCGGGAATCTGCCTGTACGACAGCATGAACTACCTCCTGGCCGAGGACGACCTGGTGCGCTGCTTCAGTTGCGCGCGTGCGGCGCTGGTGGCGGGCGGGCTCTTCGTCTTCGACATGAACACGGTCCATGGTCTGGCCGAACACTGGGGCACGCGGACGGCGGCGCGCGAGGCAGGCGACATCTACTCGATCTGGCAGCACGACTGGGACCAGGAGACGCGCGTCTCGACCCTGACGCTGACATTCTGGGAAAAGGCAGAGGACGGGAGGCCGGGCGAGAAGTTCGTGGAGATTCACCAGGAGCGTGGTTACTATCCCGAAGAGGTTGAGCGCTGCCTCAAGACCGCCGGGTTCAGTAAGACCGATTTCTTCCAGCACGGCTCGTTCGTGGAGCCGGGACCGCATACGACCCGCATGATGATCGTCGGGCGATGAGGAGCAGACGAATTCAGAAGTCAGAGTCCAGAGTGCAGAAGGCAGAAGTGGGGAGAAGGAGCGGAACCCTTACAGCCAGGACACAAAGGTACAAAGAGGGTCCGGATTCCCAAGCTTCGTGTCTTGGTGCCTCTTTGGTGAATTCGCGTCCGGTTCCCTTCCGTTTTGACTTGGCCCGGGCTCTGGCTAGAATGACGGACACTCATGCAATTCATAGCTGACCTGCACATCCACTCCCGGTACTCGCGCGCGACCAGCCGCGACATGGACATCCCGGCCATCGCCGGCGCAGCCAGAGTCAAAGGCATCAAGCTCGTGGCTACAGGCGACTTCACCCACCCTGAGTACATGAAGTCGCTGAAGCAGCACCTGAAGCCGACCGGCGCGGGTCTCTTCACCTACGAGGATACGTACTTCATACTTAACGTGGAGCTCAACGGCATCTACAGTGCCGGCGGACGCCTGCGCCGAATCCACAACATGGTCTTCGTCCCGAACTTCGAGACCGCGGACAAGCTGACGGCCTGGCTCGACGGCTACGGGAAGCTTGCGTCGGACGGCCGGCCCACGCTAAGCCTCTCGAGTTATGACCTGCTGGCAAAGCTGCTCGAGATCGACCCGCGTGCTTTCCTCGTGCCCGCGCACATCTGGACACCGTGGTTCTCGCTCTACGGCTCGAACTCCGGGTTCGACTCAATCGAGGAGTGTTTCGGCGACCTGTCCAAGGAGATATTCGCGGTCGAGACCGGGCTGTCGAGCGACCCGCCGATGAACTGGCGGCTGTCCGCGCTCGACAACCGCACGCTTATCTCTAACTCCGACGCGCATTCGCCCGGCCGGCTCGGCCGCGAGGCCAATGTCTTCGACTGCGACCTCGCCTACGACGCAATCCGCGACGTGCTCAAGACGAGAGACCGGAAGCGGTTCCTCCACACCATCGAGTTCTTCCCCGAGGAAGGCAAGTACCACTTCGACGGCCACCGCACCTGCGGCATCAGCTTCGCCCCGACCCAGTCGCTCGTGAACGACAACCTCTGTCCGGGCTGCGGCCGGCGGCTGACCATCGGCGTGCTTCACCGGGTTGAGCAGCTTGCGGACCGCAAACCCGAGGAAGTGCCGGCTGATGTGATACCATACAAACATGTGGTTCCGCTCGAGGAGATTATCGGCGAGGCACTCGGCGTGGGCCGGGATACCGGACAGGTGCATAAGCAGTACGAGTCGATGGTGGCCTCGCTCGGCAGCGAATTCGAGATTCTGCTCAACTCGTCGATTCCCGACATTGAGAAGAGCTCAAACGACCGGATTGCGCTCGGCATCGACCGGATGCGCCGGGGCGAGGTACAGGCGACTGCCGGCTACGACGGCGTGTTCGGGGTTATCCAGGTTCTTCCCGGCGCGCCGCCGACGCCGGCCGCGCGCGACGCCGAGCCGGGGACGCAAATGGGACTATTTGGGTAATGACGAATTCCGAATGTCGAATCACGAATGACCTGACGAAGCCGAAGTGAAAACACTTTGGGCGCCGTGGCGGGCTGAGTACATCTACTGCGCCGTGGGCAAGCCCTCGACGGCAAAACGCCACTGCCTGTTCTGCAACCTGCTCAAGGCGAAGGACGACAAGGGACATCTGGTACTGCTGCGCGGGCGGCACGCTTTCGTCGTGATGAACCGGTTTCCCTACAACAACGGGCACCTGATGGTCGCTCCGAACCGACACACCATGGACCTCGAGACGCTCAGCGCGGCCGAGAGCGGGGAGTTGTTCCGACTGACGCAGGAGTCGCTCGCGGTCCTGCGCCGTGCACTCAAGCCCCATGGTTTCAACGTCGGCGCCAACCTCGGCCGGGTCGCCGGTGCGGGCGTGGCCGGACACGTCCATGTCCATATCGTACCCCGCTGGAACGGGGACGTGAACTTCATGCCGCTGCTCGGTGAAACCAAGGTCATCAGCGAACACCTCTCCGAAACCTACGACAGACTGGAGCGGCAATTCCGAAGTTCGAAATCCAAATGACGATTGAAGCTCGAAGGGCAGAATCTCACAAGTCTGACCCGACAATTCCAGCGGATGGCATTCTGGGGATTCGAGCTTGATTCGGGATTCGAGTTTCGTGCTTCGAGTTTAGTCCGTGATCAAGGCCGTGGTTTTCGACGTCGACAATACCTTGGTCGACTTCCGGAAGTGGAAGAACGCCGCGGTGGACGCGGCCATCGTGGCGATGGTCGACGCCGGGCTCGACCTCACGCAGGAGCAGGCGCGCAAGAAGATATTTGGGATCTACGACAAGAAGGGAATCGAGTACCAGGGCGTGTTCGACGACTTCCTGCACGAGGTTCTGGGTTACATTGACTACCGGATACTGGCCGCCGGCATCGTCGCCTACCGCCGCGCCCGGGAAGGTGCGCTCGTCTCCTATCCGCACGTCAGCCTGGCGCTGCTCCGGCTCTTCCGCATGCACCTGAAACTCGCTGTCGTCTCGGACGCGCCGCGGATGCAGGTCTGGATGCGGCTGGTGCAGCTCGGCGTGGACATGTTCTTCGACACAGTCGTGACCTTCGACGACACCGGCGTGCGCAAGCCGGCGCCCGAGCCGTTCAAGAAGGCGCTTGAGCTGATGCAGGTTGAACCGGAGGAGGCGGTGATGGTCGGCGACTGGGCCGAGCGCGACATCGTCGGGGCGAAGACGCTGGGCATGACAACTGTCTTCGCGCGCTACGGCGACGAGTTCGGGACGAAGGTCTCCGGCGCCGACTTCGAGATAAACGACGTGCTCCATCTGATCCCGATTGTGGAGAAGCTGAGCGGGCGTGAACCGATGTAAGATGTCAGATGTAGGATGTCAGAGGTAAGATGTCAGAAGTGAGAAAGCCGGGCAAGGAAATCAGCGGCAGGCTGCTGGACTTCGCCACGGAGGTGCTTGTCTTGTCAAACCGCATGGGGCGTACCGCCTCTGGCCGGTATCTGGCGAACCAGCTTCTCCGCGCCGCGTGCTCAGCCGGCGCCAACTACCAAGAATCGCGAGGTGCAGAGAGTCGAGCCGATTTCGTGCACAAGATGCACATTGTCTTGAAGGAGCTTCGTGAGGCACACTACTGGCTCACGCTGGTCGAACGTTCCCGCCTCGTGACCGGCGAATGCGTCACGTCACTTGTCGGCGAAGCCAACGAACTGGTCAGCATACTCGTGAAGGCGCTGGTGACTGCGAAGTCGAGAGGTGCTACTTCTGACATCTAGCATCTCACATCTCTCATCTTACTTCTTCTGATGCCTGTCTTCGGAATCGGAATCGACCTCGTCAGCGTAGCGCGGGTACGCGCTGCGCTCGAACGGTATCCTGAAAGGTTCCGCAACCGCGTGTTCACGCCCGAGGAGGTCCGGTTCTGCGAGACGCTGGGCGACAAGTACCCGTCCTACGCGGGCCGGTTCGCGGCCAAAGAGGCGTTCTCCAAGGCGCTCGGCACCGGGCTGAGAGGCGCGACCGGCTGGACGGAGATTGATGTCCACGACAACGAACGTCAGCGGCCAACCATCAACGTGACGGGCCGGGCCGAAAAGATACTCGCGGGCAGACAAGTCCACCTCAGCATCTCCCACCTGCCCGATTACGCCACGGCGATCGTCGTAATCGAAGACTGATCCGTTTGCATAGGGACCGGAAACGCCCCCCGTCGCCGATGCTCCTGCTTGTCCGTGTCCGGCTGAAGACCCGCGCTGGCGGGTTTCGCCCCTATCCCGCCTTCGGAGTGAGCGGCGCTACCACAATTCCCTGCTCGCCGCATACCACCTGCCAGACGTGGTGTTCCTTCAGCCTGCCTGCCTGCCGCGCTTCGCTTGGCGCAGGCAGGCCGCTCAGAATCAGCCCGCCTTCCTGGTTCATGGTTCTTGGTTCTTAGTTGTTAGTTCCTGGTTCCCCATTCCTCGCTCCTCATTCCTCGCCTCAAGTTTCCTCGTGCCAGCGCCGGCTTCATGATATTGGCAGCGTCCATGCTCCCCTCGGCCCTGCCCGGGGCGCGCGTCAGGGATCTTCCATACGTGTCACCGGGACTTCACGGGCACGGAACGAACCTCCGCGTCCTTCAGGCGGGCTGTTGATTGCTCCGCCGCGCCAGCGCGGCAACGCGGCTGCTTGACTTGGCCGGGTGGAGCGATAGACTGCCATGAAGCTATCGGCGCATCGGAATCCGTGGAACGCAGACAGCACCGAGCCATGTTGCGCGCTGCCTTACCTGTGAGAGAGTCGGCAGTGCGGCATTCCGGTCCTGCCGTTTCGGGCTAGCCTCAAGACGGACTACGGCATGCCGACACAAGACAGCCTACGGCCGGGGGCGCTGATCACTGGCGTCGCCGGTTTCATTGGGTCCACTTTGGCGGAGTTTCTCCTCGGTCACGGGACTCGTGTGGTGGGCGTTGATTGCTTCACAGCTTACTACGGGCGCCCGGTCAAAGAGGCGAACATCCATCCGCTCTTCTCAAACCCCCTCTTTGAGTTCATCGAGGCTGACCTCGCATCCTGTGCCATCGGTCCTGTACTTGATTCGCTCAAAGGGCCGTTCGTCGTCTACCATTTGGCGGGACAACCCGGGGTTCGCCCGTCCTCGGCCGTTGACGGCCGATACACCCGCGACAATGTTCTGACAACAAGACGCCTGCTGGGTGCTGTCGGCCAACGCGAAGTCGAGAAGTTCGTTCTCGCATCTTCGTCCTCGGTGTATGGGCGGGCGGGCCGGCTTCCCCTGACGGAGTGCCAGCCCACCGAGCCGATATCACCCTACGGGGAATCGAAGCTGAAGGCAGAACGCGCGTGCATGACAGCTTGGCATCGTCGAGGTGTCCCGGCCGTCGTGGCGCGGTTGTTCACGGCATTTGGCCCGAGACAGAGACCCGACATGGCATTTCACAGGTTCGTGAGTGCTATGAAAGCCGGGCGTGAGGTTGATATCTACGGCGACGGTACGCAGACGAGGGACTTTACTTACGTGTCAGATGCTGTCGCTGGCCTGATCCTCTGCGCCAACGCTCCGGCCGGTCAGGTATTCAACATCGCGGGTGGACGATCCTATGAGCTGCTTCGCGTGGTGGAGGTAATTGAGCGGCTGTGCAGCATACGTGCAGTTCTAAGCAAACACAGCGCGTCCCCGTACGATCCGTCGTACACGTCCGCCAGCATCGCCAAGGCACAGACAATTCTTGGGTACCGTCCGATGGTGGACCTAGAGAACGGACTGGCTGAGCAAATCCGCTGGATGGAGTCGTGCCCATGAGTTCAGGACTGGCCACTTACCTCATCCGTCGCGACCAGAGGGATGATCTGTCCGTACCGGTCCGAGGACGTCCTTCGGTCGCAGCGTGAAATCCCTGAACCGGCTTCGGATCTTGCTCGTGGTGGACGACTACGGGCGCATAGACAGTTACGGCGGAGGTGACATCATCGCCCAGACGTTGTGCGCCGGACTTCGAGGTCGCGGGCACCAGGTGGATGTAGCATGTTGCCAGAGCGCGGTCAGTGCCATGAGTGCAGATAGACGCATCCACAAGACGTTTACGGCGAAGTGCATCTGGAGGCGGGCAACATTGGCGCGGATGCTCGTCATCACCCTAGCCGACCTCGGAAGGTGGGGTGTTCTGCTGCGTAGGGTCCGGCCTCACGTGGTCTACTGCCTTCACCAAAGCGGACTCTCCATCCCCGCAATCACGGCCATCAACCGCACGGCTGTGCCCAAAGTGTATCGATTCGGACACGAATGGGTAAGATTGCACTACTACGCTGACAAGTGCGTTTGGACTCGTTTTTGGGAGCGTCGCTGGGGCGGTTGGCTGCTGGGAGCGGCACATGCTGGTTCCCGGCGCATACTGAGCTATCTGGTGCCGACCACCCGGCGCAGACTGGCGATCGAGCAAGCCGTGTTCAACAGCCATGATCTGGTCGAGAGGTACCGACGCTTCCTCTCTCCAGCGACCCGGTGCTATGTTCTGCCGAATGCAGTGGATACGCGCGTCTTCACTCAGCATCCACGTGGCAATGATAGGCCTCGGCGACTGGTGTTCGTTGGTCGCTTGGTGCCTCACAAAGGAGTCCATACCTTGATCCGGGCGTTCGCGCTGCTACGAGATGAAGAGGGGACGAGGGATCTCACACTCACGATTGTCGGGGCTTCCACGAACAACGTTTGTGTCAAGGGCCTTCGAGCGTTAGCGATGGAACTTGCGGTCAGCGATAGCATCGAATGGGTCGGGGGCGTTCATCATCTTGGAGTTGCGAAGTATCTGCACGACAGCGACCTGTTTGTCTTCCCCTCGACGACGAGGGGGCCTGGCGTCACCGTGGAAGGGTGTCCCTCCGCGCTGCTCGAGGCCATGGCGGTTGGGCTTCCAGTCGTTGCTAGACTCGGACCAGGTGTGGATGAGGTCGTGCGTGACGGAGAAACCTGCGTCGGTGTTCGCTCTGACTTACCTCGGGATCTCGCCGATGCCATCAGGCTTGCCATAGATAGCCAAGGTCTGAGGCGGTTGATCGTGGCGAACGGTCTGAGAGCGGTGCAGAGGAATCACAGCCTTGATGGTATGCTGGACGCCACCGAGAGAGTATTGATCCGTGCAGCAGCCGAGAACCGCGCTCCGCGTGCCACAGAATGACCTGTCGAACTCTCAGCATAGTCGTATGTTCGAGGAACGGACGGGCCAGGCTAATCCCTCTCCTAGCCTCTGTGGCTGCACTTCGTGTGCCGGCTCGGACTTGCGTTGAGTTGGTGTTCGTCGACAACGGGTCAAATGATGGCACCCGGGAATTGGTGCTCGGCTTCAACCACGGGGTGCGATTGACCTATGTCCACGAGCCTACCCCTGGACACTCCAGGGCGCTAAACCATGGCGTGGAGGCTAGCTCTGGAGAGGTTCTCCTCTTTACGGACGATGATGCGGTTGTTGACGCCGATTGGCTTGCCGGATATGCTCGAGCGGCCGAGTCGTATCCAGACGGCGGCTATTTCTTTGGCGTCATCAGGCCCGTTTTCCCAACTGGTTTCACCCCGCCAGCTTGGACACGGCTGGCGCCGCGTTCCATCAGTGGCCGCTACCAAGGTTCCGATGCTATCCGTTACAGGCGTTTCTCGAGGGACAGCTACCCTATAGGAGTCAATATGGCCCTTAGGAGATCTGCGCTTCCCTCTCAGCGTCCCTTTGACGAGCGTCTCGGCCCTGGCGGACGGGCGGGGGTCATGGATGGCGCAGATACATATCTCGGACGTCGAATGATCGAAGCTGGGTTTGCCGCGTACTACATCCCCTGGGCGATCGTCACGCACAGGATTCCGGCCGAGCGAGTCGGCTGGAACTACCTCTGTGCCAGAGCGCGTTCCAGCGGGTTTGCTTCGGCCACGTACCGTTACTCGGGCAACGGCGGGACGGCGGTGATTTCTTCTTTGAGGTTGTGGTCCCGTCTCCTACGAGCCCGCATGCTCGCAGCGACGACTGCCGTCTTCGGCTCGAGCGGCGACGCCAGACGCTGGTCACTGGAGGCGCAGAAGGTGGAGGGTGCGATTGCTGGCCTAGCAGGTAGAATGAAGAGAGTGTGGAAGACCTTGTAGGACAGATGAATCTCACTCGTGTGAGGTTCGGCACGAGTTGCGTACCGACTGCCAAGTGGAAGGTATTCCGCCACTGCAACTACACGTGCGGCTATTGTTCGACGCGTGACGAAGCTACATGGCCACCTCGCGGTACGAATCCTGCTGTGCTTGCAGCTCTAGTTGACGCCTTCGTGCCACGGTCTTGGCGTATCTACCTCACTGGAGGGGAGCCAACCAGGGAGCCAGGAGCGCTGACTACCATTATTAGGACGCTGGCCAGTTCGGGACATGAGCTTCGTCTGATCAGCAATGGGAGTGCCGAGCCCGCGGCGTACTCGAGACTTCACGATGCCGCGGATGGCGCGCTTCGTAGCCTATTCCTCACCTGGCATCCAACAATGGTGAGACGTGCGGACTTTGTCAACAAGGCTCTGAGCGTGAGGAGGACGCTGAGTTCAGCCTGCAAGATTCAGGCCCGTCAGGTCGTAGCCCCCAACCTGAAGTCCCTGACCGATTTTCTCGTGATGCGGGACCGACTCAGCTCAGCAGGTGTGGAGACCAAGCCGCTGTTCCTCGTTCTGAAGACTGACGGCGGCCGCCGGCAGGTGGACTACCAAGCACTACCGGCGGCGCTAGTCGCGGACGTTTTCGCCGGGCAGCCGAATTCCCCGTGCCGTGCCGGGACATACTGCCCCGCGGGCTACGAGTACACGTACATTTCTCCAGAAATGGACGTGTACACGTGTATTCCTGCCAAGAAGCAGGCGGATGGATGCCTCGGCAACCTTGTTCTGGGCACCGCCAGACTGAGGGACGTCCCCCGGCTCTGCGCCATCGACTACTGCCATTGTGTTCCAGGGAGCTGATCCGTTGAGACAGTAAGCTGATCGATCCCTCTAGGCAAACATGCGCTACAGTTGCCCGATATGCGATTGGCATGGAGAGCGGTTCCTTCCAAAGAACGGCCGTGACCTGGCTCGATGTCCTAGATGCGGGTCGCTTGAGAGGCATCGCCATCAGTATTTGGCTTTCCAGTCAACGGGCTTCGCCTGCAAGGGGCAAAGCGATCGCATTCTCCATGTCGCGCCGGAACTCTGCATTTCTGAGTTCCTGCGCAAACTGGCGCCCGACTATACGTCAGTGGATCTACGCCCGGGCAGGGCGCAGATCGCTGCCGACCTGACGCGACTCCCATTTGGGGCCGATTCGTTCGAACTAATCTGGGTCTCGCACGTTCTTGAGCACATCAGAGACGCGGCCGGAGCGATCACTGAGGTATTCCGTGTACTCAGACCTAATGGATTGGCAGTAATTGACGTCCCAATATACGGTGACAGTACGGTCGCCTTGAACTGCCCGGGGGATCACGGGCATGTGTGGGCGCCAGGCCGAGACTGGTACAAGGCATACTCCAGGGCCGGCCTGTCCGTCGATCTCTTTGCCCCCGAGCGATGTGCACCCGAGTTCGGCGTCGCAAGGAAGGGCTCGGTCGCCCTATGCTCAAAGTCCTTGATTGCGCATGAGTAGTCGAGGCCGACGAAACGTTCTTTTCTATGTGAACAGCTGGTTCGGGTTTGGCCACTACCAACGTGTGGCGACAATAGTCAAGGCACTATCTCGGCACCACGATGCGATCGAAGCGACAGTCCTGATTGGGGGAGTACCCACGACGCTGTTTGACAAAGCCGATAGGTGCAGGGTCATCAGGCTGGCGGGCCTGATCTGTGACGGAGTCCTTCCGGGCGAAATCCTGAGGCCACTGGATGCGGACCTGAACCTCGCAGAGGTCTACGACATGAGGAAGGAGTTGATCAGGAGCGCTGTCGGCGATACGCGCTTCGACGCTGTCGTTACAGAGTACTTCCCCTTCGCGCGCCATGCCGTGAAGGAAGAAGTCATGCTGATGCTAGGTGAGGTCAAGAAGCGCAATGCGGACTGCAGGATCGTGGCCTCCGTCAGAGACGCGGTCCACGATCTATCTCCGGGTGCTCGACACTGGATTGAGAACACTATCAACACGTGGTTTGACTACGTCCTGGTGCATTCTGATCCATCACTGCTCTCGTTTGACGTGAGCTACGGCCGAGTCGAGCCTTTTGCGGACAAGCTCAAGTATACGGGTTTCGTCGTTCGCGAGTACATCCCGCGCATGTCGCCGGCAGTGGACCGCTCCGTAGTGATAGTAAGCACAGGAGGAGGGCGTGATGGCGCGGGGGCTATCGACGCGGCACTTGATGCCATCGGCAATCTGGCCCAAATCGGCTATTCTCCCGAGGTCATTATCTACCCCGGCCCCTTCTTCCCCCAGGCGAAGGCGCAACTGATTCGCGGGCGTCTGAAGCATCTGCCAACCCACGTCGCCGTCGCTATCGGGGAGGCGGTTGGATACCGTGAAACCCTACATCGGGCTCGCGTTTCCGTGTCAATGGCAGGCTACAACACATGCTACGAGCTTCTTGCCATGGGCGTGCCGATGGTTCTGTGGCCGAGAAGACGCAGGGAGCAGTTGCTCAGAGCCGACGTCCTATCTTCGATAGGCGCAGCGCGCGTCGCAGCCACGGTCGGGAGTCTGGAGAATCACCTAGTCGGGATCCTCAACGGATTGACCTCAGTCCCCTTGAACCAAACACGGTATCGCTTCGACGGAGCAGTCCGCACGGCGGACTTCATCGCCGGCCTGTGCGGTCTCAGCGGAGCCGGAGAAACATGCCTCTAGGCTGCTACTTCGTCAGCGACTCGAAATGGATCAGTCGGACCACGGAAGTGATCAGCACGCTTCGACGCCTTGGCTTCGATGGGAGATGTGGCGTCCTGTTCATCGACTCGCCGTCAGTCGTGGAGATGGCAGCGTTGAGAGTGCTGTCTGTTGGAACGGCCTGTCTTGACGCCGACCATCTACAGAAGGAGTATCCTAGAACAGGGCTGAAACTGCTGATGCCGCACTACTTTGTGGACGACTACTACGTACTGCTGGACAGCGATCTTATGATTCTAAGCCTTGCCTTCCTTGACCATGTCGGCGAGGATCCCGACCGGATAGCCGCGGTGGTGGAAAGCGACGTGCGCTGGCGGATTGGCAAGAAGGGGATTGGAGCATATCACCGAGTGATCGTGGGCAAACGCGTGATTCAGACCGGGTTGATTGCTTTTGCTCGTTCTCACTGGTTGCGTTTCTTTCCTGCTGTCTGGAGACTCGCGCAGAATGAGCCGAGTGACTTCGGTGACATGGTGGCCATCAACATCTACATTCGCCGAAATCCCGGGCAGCTAAGGGCGCTTGGTGAGGAGGACTGCCTAGTGTTGCGTCCGAATCTTCGAGGGTCAAGCTCCAAGAACCACCTGCCATTTGTTCGCCTTCAGCGCGGTCGGATCCTGTATAAGGGACGCCCTGTGTCTGTTATCCACTGTACAAACAGTGGCGGCGCCAGGGCTGAGTTCAGAGATATCGTCGAGGTCCTGAAGCGCCCAAGAGGCATCGGTCAACCGCCGCCACGGATCAAATGAACGGGGAGGCGCAGGTGTTCAGGGCGATCCAACTCGAGACAATGGACTTCTGTAACAGGTCCTGCGGTTTCTGCCCCAATTCGCGTAGGCCGGGGTCTCGTGACCGACTGATGCCTCTGAACCTGCTTGCTCGCATTGTCGGCCAACTGAAGGCAATCGGCTATCGCGGACGAGTGTCTCCCTACCTACGGAATGAGCCACTCATGGACAATCGCATATGCGATATCATTGGCAGCGTGCGTGATGAGCTGCCCGGCAGCGTGATCTCTCTAAACACGAATGGCGACAGGCTGTTGGACGAAGGATTCGCACGAACGTTCTTCAAATCGGGGATTGACGCCGTTATCGTTAACTGCTACGATGGCGAGGAAGCGTACCAGAGGATGATGTCGTTAGTTCGCTCCCTCCAATCCCGCGGGCTTGTTGCCTTGTGGAGCGAACACGCTAGACTACTGGATATGCCGGCCAGAGATGCGGTCGTGAACGTCACCGTGAAGCGCGTATTCACGGCGAAGGATTCATTCTGGAATCGCGGCGGAAGTGTCCCCGACGTGGCGCCAGCTGGCAAATACGCCAACCTGCGGAACTGCAAGTACCCAAGCAGGCAAATGTACGTTACCTATAGTGGAAAGGCGGTCATCTGTTGCTCTGACTGGGATGAGGAGGTTGTGCTTGGGGATCTGACTTGTGAGCGCCTATCGGATGTCTGGTGCTCGCGTCGCTACGAGAGGTACCGGACGCTGCACGCCGAAGGCAGGTTCAAGGAACTGCCCCTCTGTGACCGTTGCAATAGGGTGTCGTAGTGCGTGACTTCCGTTCAACTGAGCTGCGACCGAGACTGCCAGATAGGGCGATGGTCGAGGTGGTCAGGAGATGCAATCTGCGATGCCCGTCGTGTCCCGTAGGGAATGGCTCTGCCCACATGTTCCCCGACATGCCGGAGGCAGTCTACCGGCGGGTCATTCGTGAACTCGCTCCCCTCGTGCGTAATCTCTCTCTGTTCAACTATGGTGAACCACTGCTGCATCCACAGATCAGCGACTTTGTGCGCATCGCCAAACAGGCGGGAATCCCTCGTGTTCAGTTCTCCTCAAATGGACTCGCATTGACGCACGATCTTGCGATTGCGATCATAGACGCAGGCTTGGACAAGATAAGGATATCGTTGGATGGGGTCGATCCCGTAACCTACAACGAGTATCACCGAGGTGGCGACTTCATGAAGCTAATCGAGAATGTCCGCGACCTGGTGTCAACCCGGCTAGCGATGGAGCGAGCCAAACCGGAGATCGAGCTGCAGTGTATCATTATGGCGCACAACGAGGACAAGATCTCGGAATTCTATGCACTCGCACACACTCTCTGTGTTGACGCGGTGACGCTGAAGACCTTCAATGCCTGCTTCTCGGGGTACGGCCAACGCGAGCGGAACGTCGTCTTCATACCGCGCAATAAGGACTATTCAAGATACGATGACGCCGAGGGTACCGTCATTCGGTCCAAGGAGCGGTTCATTGCCTGTTCGTTTCCATGGCGCATGGTCGTCGTGAATGCGGACGGCACCCTTGTTCCCTGCTGCTACGATTTCAACTGCGCTTATCCTCTAGGACAGGTTCACAGTGGAGTATTCGACGATTGGTGGTTCACGCCCCAGAGGAATGCACTCCAGGAGGCGATGGCATCCGGTCAGGAGCCACTTGACATCTGCCAACATTGCCCGCGGGGCATCATCAAGTTGCGCCGCACGTCGCTTGACCAAGAACACAAGTCCGGCGATTCTCGTTGTGCAAATGGGCGCTGTTGAGCGATAGTTGTAGCGTGTACGGTCAAATGTTCCTCTGAGCTGACAGCTGGGCTGGCACCTACTGGTTTGCATCAGGTGCGGCGTGCTCCGACAAGACGAAACCTGACCGGGGATGTCGGCCTTGCTCTGCGCGGCGGAGGCGATGGCGGGCAGAGAACAAGAGTGAGGATGGAGGAAGGAGGATGGAGGAGCCACGTCAGGACCTGAGGACGGAGGACGAGAAAAGGAGTGAAGATGGAGGAATGAGGATGGAGGAACCAGAGGAGAGGACGGAAGAGTGAGGATGGAGGAGGGAGGATGGTCCTGCCGGATTTGGCCCTGCATTAGTAGGGATGTCAGGCGCAGAAGGGCGTCAGGATGCGTACCCACAAACGTGAGGATAGCAGTAGCATGTGAGGAGTCAAGTCAAAGGTCAAAAGGCAAAATGCAAAAGTCAAAACTGCAGTACAGAAAGTAGCAACCACAGATGAACGCAGATGAACTCGGATGGCGGTTTACGGTTTGTGATGCACGGACTACGGAGGAGAACCACAGCGCGCGTCGGACGCGCAAGCCAAAAGTCAGAAGGTAAGAGCCAAGAGTCAAGACACCAAGGCGGGCGGAAGCTGCTGCGGACCCGGAGGCCTGCGGACGGGGGCCCAAGCCGGCACTTGCACCGGCAATAGGGGGGTCAATCCGGGGGTGACTGCGGGGTTCAAGGCCGCGCTCACTGTCGCTATCAATGTGGCCGTCATTCAAGGACTTAGCCCGCCTGTCAGTTGCGCGACGAGTTCGGGGCTCAATGCGACGGCCAATCGCGCCTAGACTTGGGAACTCAGCGCCGCCGTCAGTCAGGACCTCAACGCCACGCTCAACCCGGCAGCCAATCGCGCATCGAGTTGCGCAATGAGTTCCGGCCTGACTTGTGCGTTCAGCCGCGAGTTGAGTCCGGCCTTGAACCGCGCGCTGAATCTGCGGTCGAGCGTGGCACTGAGTACGGAAGTGAACGCCGCAGTTCCGGTGCGGGTGCTTTGACCAGCAGCCGTTACCGCACCCAACTCCCGTGAGCACCGTGTGATACCGGCTGGAGTGCCTGCCATCGTCTCACACCTTCCCGGAAAAGCGGCAGCTTCGCTGCCGCATTCCAAGGACTCGGCCGCCATCTACATGTAGTGGCAGGCCGTTCTTAGACCACAATTCTGCCGTGGAGTGGGCGGCCCACAGGCCGCCTGGGGAGCAGCATCTGCGGGTAAAGCGCGAGACGCGACGAAGCCCACAACCACGCGGACTTCGACTTGAACATCGAGCCGAACAACTTCGCGAACAACGTCTGGAACAACGTCTGGAACAACGTCTGGAACAACGTCTCGAACAACTGCTTGAACAACCAGCCGTACAGCGACGGATTCAAGCTGCGATACAGCGCGAGATTCAGGTCGCTATTCAACCGCTGGTGCAACTGACGACACAAGCGATTACACAACCGACGATACTTCTGCCGGAACTTCGCGGCGAACTTCGACGGGTACTTTGAGAGGCACAACCGCGCTTCCAGCGTGAGGTATCAGTTTCCAGGTACCAGTTTCCAGTTATCAGTTCCCAGGGGCGGACCAGGGAACTCCTCGCTCCAACCCTCTCCTCAAGGAGGAGAGGGGAGCGAGGATAACGCCTTTCAGCGCGCATTTCAGCGCGATCCGAGGCGAGCGCCACAGGTCGAGGTCACTTCCGGATTTGACAGACCTCTCTTTCGCATTATCCTACAACCCCCATGGCAAAGAAAACCGCGAAGGCCCCAAGGCGGGCAAAGACCGGCCGGAAGGTCGGAGTCTTACCACCAAGACACCAAGACACCAAAGTCAGGACGAAGCTCGAAGCTAGAAGCCAGAAGCTAGAAGTCAGAGCGACGGCGGACAAAGACAAGCCGAGGACCGGCAAAGACCCATCGACGAGTACCCAGCCGAAGGCAGAAGTCAGAAGGCAGAAGGCAGAGGGCAGAAGTGAGAACCTCAGCGGGAAGAGGACGGGGAAGGACCTTCTGATCGTCGAGTCGCCGACCAAGGCGCGGACGATTGGGAAGTTACTGGGGGGGAAGATGCAGGTGCTCTCGTCCAAGGGGCACATTGCGGACCTGCCGAAGTCCCGGTTGGGCGTAGATATCGAGCACAGCTTCGAGCCGGAGTATATCAAGATTCGGGGCAAGGCTTCCGTCATCAACGAGCTCAAAGCCGCGGCCAGGCAGGCGCGAGCCGTCTTCATCGCAACCGACCCGGACCGCGAGGGTGAGGCGATTGCCTACTCGGTGGCGTTTGAAATCGGAGACGGACGACCGGTGACCGATGACCGCGCGAAGGGGACCGGAGACGGGAGACCGAAGACCGGTGCACCGGTTAAGCGGGTGCTCGTCTACGAGATAACGGCCAAGGGTTTGAAGGAGGCGCTGGAGAAGCCGATTGAAATCGACATGAAGAAGGTCGATTCGCACCGGGGGCGGCGCGTGCTCGACCGGCTGGTGGGCTACCTTGTATCGCCGCTCTTGTGGAAGATCGTGCGCGGCGGGCTGTCCGCGGGCCGGGTGCAGACCGTGGCCCTGCGCATGCTCGCGGACCGCGAGCGCGAGATTCAGGCGTTCAAGCCCGAGGAGTTTTGGACAATCAAGGCGCTGTTCGAAAAGGACAGGGATAGAGGGGTCGAGGGAGCAAGGGATAGAGCGGAGAAGAGCGGAGGGGGCGCGACGTTCGAGGCCCAACTGGCGAAGATCGGCGGCAAAGACTTCAAGCTGACGAGCGCGGCCGAGATGGAGGCGGTGAAGAAGGGCTGCGCTGCGGCCAGCTTCGCAGTCGACGAGGTGAAGTCGCGCGACCGGGCGAGGAGGCCGCTGCCGCCGTTCATAACCGCGACGATGCAGCAGGATGCGGTGCAGCGTTTGAGCATGCCGGCCCGCAAGGCCATGTCGGTGGCGCAGCAGCTTTTCGAGGGCATCGACCTGGAGAAGGAGACCGCGGGTCTCATCACCTATCCACGCACCGACTCGTTCCGCGTGGCCGACGCGTTCGTGCGGGACACGCGCGAGTTCGTGGCCGCGAGCCTGGGTCCGGAGTTCCTGCCCGAGAAAGCACGGCACTATCCGGACAAAGCCGGTGCGCAGGGCGCGCACGAGGCGATTCGGCCCACGCGAGTTGACCGGACGCCGGACTCGGTGAAGCGGTTCCTGACGCCAGAGCAGTTCAGGCTCTACGACCTTATCTGGCGCCGGTTCGTGGCCAGCCAGATGGCCGACGCCGTCTACTCACTGACCGAAGCGCAAATCACAGGAAAGTCCGAGCGCCAAACGCCGAACGCAGAAGGGCGGATTGCGGAACTAGGAGGCGGCGAGTACCTGTTCAGGGCCGATGCGGTGAAGTGCAAGTTCAGTGGGTTCGAGCGGGTGTACGGCGACCCGGACAAGGAGAAGGTCCTGCCCGCGCTCGCCCCGGCCGAGCCGCTCTCGATGCAGGAGTTCCGGCCCGAGCAGAAGTTCACGCAGCCGCCGCCGCGCTACACCGAGGCGACGCTCATCAAGCGGCTGGAGACGAATTCCATCGGCCGGCCTTCGACCTACGCGACCATCGTCTCGACCCTGTTCGACAGGAAGTACGCGGAGCGGCGCGAGGGCAGGCTGCACCCGACCGAGCTGGGGATGGTTGTCACCGACGTGCTGGTGCCGAGGTTCTCGGACATCTTCGAGCTCGGGTTCACCCGCGAGATGGAGAAAGAGCTTGACCTTGTAGAGGAGGGCAGCGAGAAGTGGCAGGAGGTCATCGCTCGGTTCTACAAGCCGTTCAAGCAGGACCTGGACAAGGTCAGCGAAGGCGCGGCCGACATCAAGCAGGACCTGCGCAAGGTGCTCGACGAGAAGTGCCCGGAGTGCGGGGCGAACCTGGCCGAGCGCTGGGGAAGATTCGGCAAGTTCATCGGCTGTTCGCGCTACCCGGAGTGCAAGTACATCAAGAAGGAGAAGGCGAAGCTGCTTGATGAGAAGTGCCCGCAGTGCGGCAAGCCGTTGGTTGAGCGCTCGGGCCGGTTCGGGCCGTTCAAGGCCTGCTCAGGGTACCCGGAATGCCGTTACATCAAACGGGAAGAGCCGGGACCGGACATGAAGCCGGGCCAGCCCTGCCCCAAATGCGGCAAGCCGCTGGCCGAGAAGCGCGGCCGGTTCGGCGTATTCGTGGGCTGCACCGGGTATCCCGGGTGCAAGTTCATGGTCCGGGGCAAGCGGCCGGAGCCGAAGGTGCTGGACGAAAAATGCCCGCGGTGTGGAAAAAACCTGGTCGAGCGCAAGGGCCGGTTCGGACCGTTCATCGCCTGTCCCGGGTACCCGAAGTGCAAGTATATCAAGAAGGATAAGGGGAAAGGGGAAATGAAAGAGCCGGCGCAGACGGAGGAAGTATGAAGGCGGTGCGGAATGGGTCGTACTGGCAACTCCGGCTGATGCCGGGCGAGGAGATAGTCGAGACGCTTGCGGGCTTTGTCCGCAGCCGGCGCATCAAGTCCGCTTTCCTGACCGCAGTCGGCGCGGCCGAGAATATCGCCCTCGGGTGCTTTGACCCGAAGACCAAGGTTTACCACAAGCGCCTCTTCAAGGGCGACCATGAGATAGCGGCGCTCGTGGGCAACGTGGCCTGGGTGGGCAAGAACCCGGTCTGCCACATCCACGCCGTCATCAGTACGCCCCGGCTCGCGACCTATGCCGGACACCTGTTCTGTGGCACGGTCACGGTCACACTCGAGGTCGCGCTGGTCCCGGGCACCCGCCGCCTCCAGAGGAAACCTGACCCGTTTTCCGGACTGAACCTGCTCGCCCTGCCGTAGGCTGGTCTGCCGGACCGGAATCTACCACCAGGACACCAAGGCACCAGGCGGACAGACCCGGGTCCGCGGCATCGTGCGTTTCAGACCTACCCATTTTCCCATCTGCGCTTCGTGTCTTTGTGCCTTTGTGTTGCAGCGTCCGACATCGGCCGCCTGAATTGACTTTAGCGGGACTATTGATACACTACGGTGCCAGTTTTGCGGTTATGCGTCCGCCAAAGACGGCCTGTCCGCAAGGCCGGTATCCTTAAGGAGGAACCTGATGGCGCTGATAGACGATGTGAAAAACATCATAGTTGAGCAGTTGCACGTCACACCGGAGAAAGTCACCGACACCGCCCACTTCGTCGATGACCTGGGCGCGGACTCACTCGACATCGTCGAGCTGGTCATGGCGTTCGAGGAGAAGTTCGGGGTCGAGATCCCGGACGAGGACTCCCAGCAACTGGTGACCGTCGGCAAGGCCGCCGAGTACCTGCAGAAAAAACTGGCCGAGAAGAAGTAACCGGAACCCCAACCCCAACCGCTGATGAGTAGCGAGAGCGGTCGCCGACGAGTTGTTGTCACCGGCCTGGGCGCGGTTACGCCGGTCGGCAACGACGTCCCCACATTCTGGCAGAGCCTGCTTGCCGGCAAGAGCGGTGCGGGGCGACTCACTGCCTTCGACGCCTCCGACCTCGAGGTGCAGATTGGTGCCGAGGTCAAGGGATTCGAGCCGACGCAGCGCCTCGATGTGAAGCTCGCGAAGCGGACCGACCGGTTCACGCAGTTCGCGCTCTGGGCGGCGGACGAAGCGGTCAGGGACGCGAAACTCGACTTCGACAAGGAAGACCACGACCGGGTCGGCGTCATCGTCGGCTCCGGCATGGGCGGCATCCAGACGTGGGAAGCGCAGTTCATTCAGTTCCTCCAGAAGGGCCCGCGGCGGGTTTCTCCGCTGCTGGTACCGATGATGATTCCGGACATGGCCTGCGGCCAGGTCGCCATCACCTACAACCTGCGCGGCCCGAACTACGATACGACCTCGGCCTGCGCGTCGGGTGCGCACGCGACCGGGGAGGCGTTCCGTCACATCCTGCACGGCGACGCCGACATGATGGTCGCGGGCGGCGCCGAGGCGGCAATCACGAAGTTCACCGTCGCCGCGTTTGCGAACATGGGTGCGCTGTCGAAGCGCAACTCGGAGCCGGACAAGGCGTCCCGACCGTACGACAAGGACCGGGACGGGTTCGTGATGGGCGAGGGCGCCGGCATCTTCGTCCTCGAAGAGCTCGAGCACGCCCGGCGGCGCGGCGCGCAGATTTACTGCGAGCTGGCCGGGTACGGCGCGACCGCCGACGCGCACCACATCACCGCGCCGGACCCGGACGCAAAGGGCGCGGCCGCGGTGATGCGCCAGGCTATCACCGAGGCGGGACTGAAGCCTGAGGATATTGATTACATCAACGGCCACGGCACCTCGACGCCGCTGAACGACGCCTCCGAGGTCAAGGCGATTGCCGATGTCTTCGGAGCGCACGCGAGCAAGCTCGCGATCAACTCGACTAAATCGATGATCGGCCACGGGCTCGGGGCCGCCGGCGCGATGGAGTTCGTGGCGATGGTGCTGCAGCTCAAGCACCAGAAGCTGCACGCGACCGTCAACCACGAAACCCCGGATGCGGGTGTCGCACTCGATTTCGTCAGGGGCTCGGCCCGCGACTGCCGCATCGAGACAGCGCTCTCCAATTCTTTCGGGTTCGGCGGGCACAACGCCTGTCTGCTGGTGAAGGCGCTGGCGTGAACACAGTCGTCTGCGTCAAGCAGGTCCCGTCCACCGAGACCAAAATCCGGGTCAATACGGCGACCGGCTTCGTGGACGTGACCGAGTTCGAGTGGGTGGTCAACCCGTACGACGAGTACGCGATGGAGACCGCCCTGCGTCTCAGGGAGAAGGCCGGAACCGGCGCTATCACGGTCATCGCGCTCGGCCCGGAACGGGTGAAGACCGCGCTGCGGACGTGCCTGGCGATGGGCGCGGACGCGGCCGTCCAGCTCACCGACCCGGCTTTCGACGGGATCGATGCCCTCGCGGTCGGCCGGCTGCTGGCCGCGGCGGTCAAGCGCGAACCTTTCGACATGGTCCTCTGCGGCAAGCAGGCGGTGGATGACGACCAGGCGGCGGTGCCGCCGGCTATCGCCCACTTTCTCGGGATTCCGCACGTTTCGGTGGTGGCCGAGGCGACCGCCGACGCGTCGGCCCGCACGGTCGTGGCGCACCGTGAGATTGAGGGCGCGACCGAGGTGGTCAACGCTCCACTTCCCTGCCTGATGACGATGCAGAAGGGAGCGTACGAGCCCCGCTATCCGACCCTGAAGGGGATGATGGCGGCAAAGAAGAAGGGTATCCCGGTGCTGGGTTCGGCCGAGCTCGGTATCGACCCGTCGCTCTTGATACGGCGGCTTGTGTACGTAGAAGACCGGCTGCCGCCCGGCCGCAAGACGGGGCGCGTGCTCGAAGGCACACCGGAGGAAGTCGTGCCGGAACTGGTCAGGTTGCTGCACGAGGAAGCGAAGGTGCTCTAAGATGTTTGACAGAAAGCTCTCACAGGAACGGCTGCTCGTGGGAATCGGCGGGAACATGGGGTCGGGCAAGTCGACCGTGGCCAGCGAACTGAAGCGCTACGGCGCCAAGATAATCGACGCGGACGAGATGGGCTGGTCGATGCTCGCCAAAGGTACCGACGAGTATCACAAGCTGGTCAAAGCCTTCGGCCGTGGGATCCTGACCAAGGCCGGCAACATCGACCGCCGGTCGCTCGGCAAGCTGGCGTTCGCCGGCAAGGCGAGTCTGGCCAAGCTGAACGCCATCGTCCATCCGGCGCTGCTTGAGAAGGTGCGCGCGGAGATCGACCGGAACCGAAAAGGCCTGGTGGTGGTTGACGCGGCGCTGCTTTTCGCCTGGGGCCTGGACCGCGAAGTCGACGTCGCCATCCTCGTCACTGCGGCCGACCGCCTGAAAATCAAGCGGCTGGTCGACGCCGGCATGAAGGAAGAAGACGTGGTCGCGCGCCTAAAGCTTCAGCCGCCGGATTCGAAGATCTGGCGCCGGGCCGACTTCGTGCTCGAGAACAAGGGCTCGTTCGCTGAACTGCGCCGGAAATGCCGCGCGCTCTGGAATTTCTTCTACAGCGCGAAGTTCCAGGCGTTCAAGGCGGCGCGCGAGCAGTAGACAGCGAAACTCCGCCGGCAGGCGGCGATGAAACTCAGCCAGGTCCCCTTAAAAGAGATTGAGTGCGCCGGCCCGCTGATGCGGGCAAGCACTCCCTACATCCTCGAGTACGACGAAGTGGCCGCGCTCGCCCGGGACCTGTTCGAAAACTACCGCGCCAAGATTAACCGTGCGGCAACGAAGCTAGGCCCGCGCCAGCGTGAGTCCAACGCCGAAAGCTACGCCCTGCTGGCGAACGACCGCGAAGTCGGCCGCTTCCACGTCGTCTACGACGTCGACGAGACGAGGCTGGCGATCGAGCTGAACGAGGCCGAGGCCGACAAGTTCTACCGCCTGATGCGCGACCAGCGGATTATCACGCCGGACCTCGGGCTCATCCGCCGCGTGATGTCGGGCAACATGGCCGAGACCGTGGCCGCGTGCCTCTGGCAGATCGGCGCCATCAAGGTGACGCTCGGGGACCTGCGGCCGCTCTACAAGGTTGACGAGGGACGGAACTCCAGCCCGATTTACATCGACGTCAAGGGACTGGCCGGTTTTCCGGCGGTGAACGACTTCGTGCTCTCTTCGGCGGCGCTGCTCGTCCGCAACCTCGATTTCGATGTCATCTGCGGCGTCGAGTCCGGCTCGATCGCCATCGCCGCGGTGATGGCCCAGAAGTTTGCGAAGCCGATGTTCTACGCCCGGCGCACGAAGCGCTACCCTGAGGCGAGCCCGTTCGAGGGTATTAAGAGCCACGAACTCTTCCGCAAGCGGGTGCTGCTCGTGGACGACACGCTGGTCCACGGCTGGACCAAGACCCGCGTCATCCGGGAAATCCGCGAGTGGGGCGGCCGGGTCGAAGCCTGCTTTGTCATCTTCGACCGGCAGCAACAGGGCAGCACGGACCTCGAGCAGGCCGGAGTGAGGCTCGACTCTCTTACCAACCGCGACGCGGCGCTGTCCCGGAAGATACCGCGGGAAATCAGCTTCCTCACCGACGAGGAATACGACGAGGTCGTACGCTACTTCGCCGACCCGGGCGCCTGGCATGAGGCGCGCGGGCTTTCCTTCCACGAGCCCTCCCCGCTCGAGTAGACCCGGATTGCGCCGTTTCGCAAGTCCGGTCCTAAGTTCAGTTCCGGCGGGCAACGGTGCACGCCGCACGGCAAACGGCAGTTGCTCGCGCTCGCGCGGGCTTCCTTGACAGACGGCCGGCGAGCGGTCATTATTCTACAGGAGAAAGTCTGCCCGAGATGAGTCAGGATACCGCAGCAACCACCCGCGGAGGGAACCATGTTCTGGAATTATAACTGCCCGGAATGCCACCGGCCGACCTCGGTCGACTGGACACATCGCGAAGCCGAGGCCGTCTGCCGCCGCTGCGCCAAGACCCACTACCCGCCGACCCCGCACGAAGACCACTACGCCTACATTGATGAACTGAAGTGGCCGCCGGAGCTGGAAGAGGCCGTCATCTCCCTGCGCGGAGCCATCTGCGCGGTACCGGGCTGCTATGGCGAGCATACAACACTCGTCTTCCGTACACCGCCCACCGAGGGCGGCCAGACGTCGGTCGACAACCTGGTGCCGGTGTGCGCACGCCATGCCGTCTCCAAGGGCAACCGGCGCTGGGAAGAGTGGATAGTCGAAGCACGCCAGGAGATGGCCGACCAGAAGAGAGACGCCCCGAAGTTCGAAGTAACCATCACCAGGCATGATGCCAAGCCGGAAACGCCCGCGGCCGAGTTCGCCGCGCCGCTTCCCGGGCTGATGCTGCCCCTGGCGACAATGCGCACGCCGCGTCCGCCGAAGACGTCAGGTACGGGCCAGCCGCTGGCCGAGATCAAACTGGCGGTGCCGTTCCTGCGCGGTCCGTCCAGCAGGATAACCTTCAACTACGACTGGAAGATGCTGAAGAGCGGCAAGTGCCAGGTTTTTCTGCTGGCATGGCCGCGCGGCGACGACCCCGACATCTCCCTGCTCGGTGGACCCAAGTACCCCGGGTTCCAGATTGCGAAGGACCACCTTGGCGTCAAGGATGAGAAGGGCAACAACGAGATGGAGTTGAGGTTGCCGGATTCACCTGGCGGCCGCTGGACCGCGGCGGTGGCGGTGCTCGACCAGGGTTGCGACTTCCAGTTAACCGAGTACGCGCTGGCAGCGACGAGATAGAAAAAGGGACCGAGGGGTCGAGGAATCTAGGATTCCAGGGTCCCGGGCACCAGACCCCTCGAATCCTGTTCGGTGAAGAGCTTGCGGACTTCGGCGGTGATGGCGTCGGCCGGGACTTCACGCTGCTCGCCGGTCGCGAGATTCTTGAGTGAGTAGACCCCCTTGACCAACTCGTCCGGCCCGATGACGATGCAGCAGGCTGCCTGGGCTGCGTCGGCGGACTTGAACTGTCCCTTGACCTTGCGGGCGTCGTAGTCAATCTGCGTGGCGATGCCGTCGGCGCGGAGCCGGTCGGCAAGCTTCTCGGCCGGACCGATCTCGGCTTCGGTCAGCCAGACAACGAACGCGAGCTCGCGGCGCGCCGGCACCGATGCCTTCGGAGCTGTCAGCAGTGCCCGGTCGAGACCGAGCGCGAAACCAATTGCCGGCGTAGCCGGCCCGCCGAATTCCTCAACAAGGTAATCGTACCGGCCGCCACCGCCCAGGCTGTCCTGCGCGCCGAGCGACGCCGAGATGTACTCGAACGTTGTCCGGTTGTAGTAGTCAAGGCCGCGCACCAGCCGGTCGTTCACGTCGTAGGGCAGTCCGCGCCGGTCGAGGTTTGCCAGCACCTGCTCGAAGTGCGCCTTGCAGGCCGGACAGACGTAATGCCGCGGCGTCGGCGCATCCCGGGCAGCCTGCCGGCAGGTCTCGACCTTGCAGTCGAAGACTCGCAGCGGGTTGCGCTCGATGCGCAGCCGGCAGTCTTCGCAAAGCTGCTCCCTGCGCTCGAGCAGGTACGTGCGGAGCGCGTCACGGTGGGCCGGGCGGCACTCGCGGCAACCGATGGTGTTGACCTGGGTCCGGCAATCACTGATGCCGAGGCTCCCGAAGAAAGCGCCGCCGAGAAAGATGACCTCGGCGTCGGTGAGCGGACCTGCCTCGCCCAGCGCCTCGATGCCGAGCTGGCCGAACTCGCGGTAGCGCCCCTTCTGCGGACGGCTGTACCGGAAGCAGGGGCCGACATAGTAAAGCCGGCAGGGCATCCGCACTTGGTTCTCTAGCACCGCGCGCACCACGCCGGGCGTGCCTTCGGGCCGGAGCGTCAGGTCCCGGCCGGCGCGGTCCTTGAATGAGTACATCTCCTTGGTCACGATGTCGGAGGTCTCGCCCGACGACTTCACGAACACGGCCGTGTGCTCGAACGTCGGCGTGATTATCGCGCGATAGCCGTAGGTCTCGGCCAGGCGCCGGAACGTCGCCCCGACCTGAAGCCGCCGCTCCGAATCCGGCGGCACGAAATCCTGCGTCCCCTTGGGGCGGGACTGCTTGAGCTCACTCATCGCGAAAGGGGTTCGCGGGTTCCGGTTCAGGCATTCGGGCCTGAATCGTCATGCGGATTTTGCCTTCACTTTGAGAGTCTCGTCGACAGCTCGTAGGCGAAAATGCCCAGGAAAATCCCGGTGATATTGGCCAGCATGTCGACTATCTCGAAGTCACGGCCGGGTAGCTTCTTCTGGACGAGTTCGAGCCCGACCGCGAACGGAGCGGAAACGAGGATTGATATCCACGGCGCGGCGGCCTGGGCGGAGATGCTCATGACCGTGAACAGGACAGTGTGAACTATCTTGTCGCCCCCGCGTTGCAGTACCTGCGGCGTGTCTTTGAAACGGAACGGATAAATCAAGGCAAAGCACGTGACTGCAATCCAACATACGAGGAACACCCACGCCCGCCACCTCCGTCCCTTTGCCACCGCTGCTACCGGGCCTCGCCCCGGATGATCTCTTTCACCCGCATCAGCCGCGTCTGGTCGCTGCGCTCGGCCTCGGCCAGCTTCAGATTGATGAACTTCACCGTCTCCACGAGATTGGGGATGAGGACGAACTCGAGCGCGTTCACGCGGCGGCGGGTCCGCTCCATCTCCGCAGCCAGGAGCTCCAGGCTCTTCTCCTTTTCGGCCAGGATGAGCAGCGGGTCGAGCAGCCGGTCAAGGTCTTCAAGGGCCAGGTCGAGCTCGCCGGACGTGGCGGCAAATCCGTAGCAGCGGGAGCGGCCGGAGATTTCCTTGTGGAACACCGGCACTTTCACGTTCATGATGTTCCGGGTCGTCACTTCCACCGACACCCGCTTCGACGGCAGCATCACCGCTTCGTCCAGCGCTGCGCTGCCGTAGGACGCGCGGGCGATGGCGAAGCGTCCGAGGATTCCCGCCATCCGGTTCTCTACCTTCTGCCGCTGCTCGCGGATTTCGGCGACCAGGCCGAGGATGACCCGCATCATCTCTTCCTGCTTGTCCTTCAGCAGCTTGTGGCCGCGGCGCGCGACCGCGAGCCGTTTCTTCAGGCGGAGGAGCTGCATCCGGGTGGCGCTGACGGCAAGTCGCATGGAGGCGTGATTGTATTCCCGATGCTTGGGGAAGTCAAGGAAGGACGCTTCCCAGGGAGGACGAGTCCAGAAGTCAGAACGCAGATATCAGAATCCAGAAGTGCGGAGGGAACCGCAGATGAACACGGATGGACACGGACAGGGCTTCCGTGTCAGGAACGTGCGATCGCGCTGAACATGCAACCGGCGAATGAAAGAAGGAGGCGCGGTCCCCCGACTAGCGCAGGACCACGAGCTTGCGGCTGAGCGTTGTGCCGGCAACGGCCAGTCTGCAGAAGTAGATGCCGCTTGCCACCAGCCGGCCGACTTCATCATCCAGGTTCCACGTCGTGTGCCGCAAACTCGGTTCGGCCGTGTCGAGCCTGCGGACCGGCCGGCCGTTCGCGTCAAACACCTCCAGCGCAATCCGTGCCGCATCGTGCATGATGCCGGGCAGGGAGTACTCGATTCGGACCGCCCGGTTCGCCGGGTTCGGCCCGGCCGTCAACACAAAGCCCGGTGGCGCAACATCCGGGCCCTGTTCAATTCCGACCATCGGCTCATGCACCTTGTACCGCCATATCCAGAGACCTGAGAAGGTGCTCACATAGACGCAGCCGCCGTCAACCGGGTCGTCCCGGAACCCGATACCGGCCATGTAGTACCCCAGCCCGGTGTTGAACGTGTCCAGCGGGGTGAACGTATTGGCGCTGGTGTCGAACGCCACGTACATCAGATAGTTGGGCACACTGGTGTTCGGCGAGGTCCAGAGCCGGTTCGGGTACATCGGGTCGAGCACGAGGTCACGGGCGATGTTCGACTGGATGCCGCCTGAGCGCGTCAGCGTTTTCGTTACCGTGCCGTCCGGCGTCATCAAGTAGATAACGAGGTCGCTGCCGTACGACGTCGCCCAGAAATGCGTCCCGTCCCAGTCCAAGCCGCGTACGTCCACCCCGCCGGTTGGAGTGAAACTCCGCGCGTACGTCCCGTCCAACGTGTACACCTCGCAGAACTCGGGGTTGGTGAGGTGCGAGACGCAGAGCGAGTCGCCAAAAGCGCAGATGGCGCAGACCGAAGTAGCTGACTGGGTCGTGAAGGAGTCTATCACCGCGCCGGTCAGCCGGTCACGCAGATGCACCGCCTGTGCCTGTAGCGCGCAGAACACGGTGTCGTTCCGGACATAGATGCACTGGTACGTGTTCTGTGACGGTATGGAATCGAGCTTCACGAGCATCGAATCATCAGGCACGCACGAGACCGGCGCCGGTACGGCCCGGTCCGAAGCTCGGACTTCGGCGTTCGGAATTCGGCGTTCCGCATGCGTGGCGTCGCTGCCGAGTGCGGCCGCCAGCACGGTCGCGAGCAGAATGATGACATTCTTCTGCATCATTACCTCCTGCGCGTTGATTGCGCGGCTCATCATAGTCCGCGTCCTCCCCGTGTCAACGCGATTTCAGCGAACATCCACAGATTCACGCCGGCAAGCGGGGACTGTCCCTTCGCAGGGCCCTGTGCGACTCCCAGGGACTGTCCCCTGTTTGCCTTTGCCTCACTTGCAACACGCGCCCGCGGTCGTATCCTTACACCGCAGAACAGAAGACAGTGGTGAAACCATGCTGATTAAGAAGAACGCCAGAAACCAGGTTACCCTGCCCAAGGCGTTGCTCGTCAGGCTGCCGTCGACCGGCTACTTCGAGGCCGATGTCTCCGGCGATGTGCTGGTCCTGCGGCCGGTGAAGGTCGTGGAGATGGTTGACATCGACAAGGTCCGGGCCCGGCTCAGGCGGCGCCGGGTCAGGTCGGACGAGGTCGAGAAGGCGGTCAATTGGGCGAGAGAAAACAAGTGACGCGGCTCGCGCTCGACACCGGCGTCCTCGTATCGGCGCTGCTCTTCCGCTCCGAGGCGACGATTCTGTTCAAGGCCTGGCGTGACGGGCGATTCCTGCTCGCGGCGACCGGGCCGATTCTCGACGAGTACGGCCGGGCGCTCCGCTACCCGCACTTCCGGCTGACCGAAGACGAGGCGGTCGGAATCATGGAACAACTTGTCCTGCCCTACTGCCAGCGGTTCGACGCCGTTGTCGGCCCGCGCTACTGCCCGGACCCGGACGGCGACAAGTTCATCAACTGCGCGCTCGTGGCTCAGGCTGGCGCGTTGGTGAGCGCCGACCGCGGACTGCTCATGCTCGCGTCGAGCGTTGCCCGCGTGCCCATCATTCCGGTCGCCGACGCCGTCGCTCGCTTCTGCCGCTAGCCGCGGCCGGCGCGGGCAAGCGTCGATTCACTCCGCTGCTCCAAGAGGGCTCGGTTCTGACAGCTCTCATCTCACGTCTGACTTCCTGCCTCTTCGCCTGCCCTCTTCGCGTCATGCGTCTCGGACCCAGGCGGTCTGACCACCGTTTCTCTCACCCTTCCTCGCATCATGGTCGCCACCGTATTACTCGCTGTTTCCTTCGCCGGATTCTGCACTGTTCCCGCAGGGGCGTAGCCAACCGGACCTCAAACTGCATGGCCGACTGAGCCTCGGCCCTGACCTCAACCTGCGTCTGTCCCTCGTCCACCGATTCTCGTCGTAGCCGTTCCGTCCCACTGCCATTCCCAGTACGTCACGCAAGACCCACCTCCTCTTGGCGTGGCCGCGTCTCGCCTCGGCCTCCAATCAGGCTCAGAGCAAAGCATCCCCGGTCTCAACTGCCGGTACAATCTCCAGTTCACCTGCCGGTTCACTCTAGAGCTGAATCGATGGCTCATCCAACGGGTCATCCGTCGAATCGGTCCCCGGTTCACCTGTCGGTTTGCCTGCAGATTCATCCTGCGGCTGACTCTACGGGTTATCTGGCTGGTGAATCATCGAATCACCCGGCAGCTCAACTGTAGGTTGATCCGGAGAATCAGTCATCAGTTCACCTGCCGGCTCATACGGAGATTCACCGTTCGGGTCAACCAGGAATATGTCCCTGGGGTCAATAGGGGGGTCAATGGGGGAGTGACCTGTGGGGTGCTAATCCGATGACCAAACTGGAGTCTACTTGGAGCCAGCTAAGATGCATATTGTCATATCTTTATCCAGTCTAGACCGCATGCTTGACCGGATAGTACTGGTTGCTTAGAATGAATGGCAGCTTTTTCCGGCCCCGTAGCCGTATGGAGATGCCGGAAAGCGATGCCTTCAAGAGGTGGCCGGAGCCCGGCCTCGGGGCATGTCTTGGTACAACCCTCGGGCTCGGGATACTGAGAGAATCAGGTGTATCGTACGAATGGAGGAACAAGATGAGTGACCCGGTGAAACGGACCGAACGCTGGCTGGTGAAGTACAACCTCGAACGCGTGAACAAGACGCTCGCCGACCTGCAGGGGAAGATGGCCGAGCACTACACGGCCGCCATGGTCGGGCTCTGTGCGATGGAGACCGAAGTCAAGCAGGTCATCAACGCCGCCGGCGTCTCGACCTCGCAGTATGTCCCCTACCTCAACTTCGGCAGGCAGCTCTACAAACTGAGCCGGCAGCGGGGTATCTCGGGCGAGAGCTTTGCGATGGCGGCCCAGGTGCTGTTGGACAAATGGGCAGCCCGGGGCTGCGACCCCAAGGTCCTGGCCAAAATCCGTAAGGACGTCTTTGACGTAGAAGCACCGAAACCGTAAGCAGCGCGCTGGAACCTGACCAACGGCCACTCGTCCGGCCACTGCAACCTGCCAACTGGCAACTGGAAACTCGCGGCGAAGCCGCGTGACGTCTTCGACATCCCCGCGCCGAAGTTGCCGCCGAATCCGATACTGAACCACAGATGGACGCGGATGGACACAGATTGACCCCTGGGGTCTGAGTTCCCTCGGCCGGGATTAGGGTCACACCTTCTTCTGACCGCGGCCCGACGGCCATTCGGTGAGCCGCGCCTTGACTTGACGCCCCTCGGACTTATCCTTCTCAGGTATGTCCACGCCTGCACCCGACGCCGTCAGACTGCTGGTCGACCTGTCTGCGTGCAACGCACAGGTCGACCGCTTCGACCAGAACCGCAAGGCCTACCTTCTTGGTTCCTGGTCTTTGGTTTCTGGTTCCAGGACGCGGACAAGCGCTACAACTCGGGCCTGTTCGACTTCCGCAAGGACACCGTGAGGAAAACCGGGACTGTACCGGATTGCGGCCGCGTCCGCGCGGCCGGGGACTGTCCCGAGTTTTCCGAGTTCTCGGTCATCGCAGACACGGCTCATCGTTCATGGTCCATAGTTCCTGGAACCGAAGACCGGAAGCCAGGAACCAAGAACCGAGAACCAGAAACCAACATAGTCATCCGGCTCACTTCGGGCCATCGGGCCAAGGTCGAAGAGAAGCCCGAAGTCCGCGGAGCTGGCGGTGCACTCGCCTGTGCTTGATTTGAGGGCAATGAGAGGCTATATTGAGCAGGCAAACGCGAGGTGAAACGTGAAGACGCTTGATGAAGTGGTCGAAGTGACAAAGGAACTGCCCGAAGAACTGCAATCCGAGGTCAGGGACTTCGCTCGATTCGTCCGGGACACGCATCTCCCCAGACCCGCAGGGAAGATGAAGCTCGACTGGCGTGGAGCATTGAGTGACATGCGTGATGAATTCACGTCGGTTGAGCTGCAGCACGCGATACTCGAATGGCGGAAGAAACACGCCTGCTCATAGACAGCAGCGTCCTACTTGAGTTTCTCCTGAACCAGGAGCGTGCCGATGAGGTCGCGCGCTTCTTCCAAGGGACGCCCCGTGCCGCGCTCTACGTCACTGATTTCGCATTCCACTCGGTCGCTCTCATTCTCGTGAGTCGTAAACGGGGAGAAGCGCTCGCCCGGTTCGTGAAAGACCTTCTCGGCGTGCGCCGGGTGACTGTGCTCAGGCTGACTCCCGACGAGGTCGTGTCGCTCGTATCGAGGACTGAGGAGCTTGGTCTCGACTTCGACGACGTCTACCAGTACGTGGCGGCGGAGAAAGACGACCTGACCCTGGTCAGCCTCGACGGCGACTTCGACCGGACCGACCGCGGCAGAAAGACGCCCGCAGAGGTACTCGGTGAGCCGCCCGTCGTCCGTGACAGACCGCCGACCAAGCCCGCCCGCCGGAAGAGCCGCAGACGGCAGGCAAGCGGCCAACGCCGGAGTCGGAACCCTCAGACTTGACAGAGGCTGGAAATATGGGAAGTGTCCCTCTTTTCCTCTTTTCCCCCAGATTGCAGATTGGTCGAAGGGCCGGCACCGGATAGTGAGCTTGGTCGAGACGATGATGACAGCCGACAGCTCGCGGCTTACAGCTTACGGCCGGGATGAGATGACATGAGCAAGAGGTCGCGCAGCGGCGCGAGGCGGCCACGATGAGCGGACCGAGGGTGCTGTACGTGAGCAGCTCGATCGGCCTCGGACACGTGAGCCGGGACCTCGCGATAGCCCGTGAACTCAGGCGGCTGCAGCCCGACATCGAGGTGTTGTGGGTCGCCGCGAGTCCCGCTTCGGATGTGCTGCGAGAGGCCGGTGAGACCATGCTGCCGGAGGCGGAACGGTGGCGCGGGGCGAGCCGAATCGCCGAGCGTTGCGTCCGTAACGGCGGGCTTGACCTCGTGCACTACGTCTATCGTTCGCTTCCCGCGTGGACGGCAAACGCGCTGCTGTTCCGCGAGATCGTCGTGAGGCACGCAGTCGATATCGCCGTCGGCGACGAGGCCTACGAGGTCGACATCCCGCTCATAATGCGCGTCCTCCGCCTGCCGGTGCCGTTCGTGATGATTTTCGACTTCGTTGCCACCGATGCGATGACGACTAAGCCGGCAGACCGCGTGGGCGCCTGGCTCCTCAACGCGCTGTGGTCACTGGACGGGGGCGTCTACGGCGGCGGCCGGCACTCCGCGGTGTTCATCGGCGAGCCGGACGACATCCCGAGCAGGCGATTCGGCTGGCTGCTGCCGAACCGGCGGCAGCACGCCCTCAGCTACTACGACATCGTCGGGCACGCCGTCGCGTTCCGGCCCGCTGACTACGCCGACCGTGCCACGTGGCGGCGTCGGCTGGGATACGGGTGCGGACCGCTGGTTGTCTGCGCCGTCGGGGGAACTTCCGTGGGGCGCGAGTTACTGGAGCTGTGCGCGGCGGCCGCCCCGGTTCTGCGCGGATACCTCCCCGACGTACGCCTGGTATTGGTCTGCGGGCCGCGCCTGCCCACCGAATCGGTCCGCGCTCCCGAAGGCGTCACGGTGCTGGGCTACGTTCCCCGGCTCTATGAACACTTCGCGTGCTGCGACGTGGCGGTAGTGCTGTGCGGCGGTTCCTCTACGACGGAACTCGCAGCCCTCGGTACCCCGTTCATCTACGTCCCGGTCGAGGGCCACTTCGAGCAGGAGCTGATCGCAGCGCGCCTCGCCCGCTACGGCATCGGCCGGCACGTGTCGCTTCGCTCGGCAACCCCGGAGCTGTTTGCGCAGGCTATCAGGCAGGAGATGGGCCACGCCGCCACCGGCAGGTCGATGTCACTGCAGGGCGCGCCGGCAACCGCCCGGCACATCCTTAAGACGCTGGGGGCAAACCGCCGGAGAGTGAAAGAGAATTAGGAACAACCACCTATTACGGAGCGATGTCAAGGTGCGGCAAGGCGGCATTTCAGATTGCAGATAGTAGATTGCAGATTCGCAGGGGCGGAAAGCCTTGAGCCGTCGGCATGCTGCCCGCGCGTTTGACAACGCCTGCCGCCGTCCTAAACTACGACCCATTTCAGCCCAAGATCGCCCGGCCTTGACGGGCATAGAATCGCTTATTATGTCACCGGAATTAGTCCGGCATCGTTGGTTGACGAATCGGACCGTTTGACGCCATGACGTCATAGTGCTATACTATTCACATGAAGACAGAATTTCGCAGGGCGACGGTCTACTTCAGGCCCGCCGTGCATCGCGCTCTACGCCTCCGCGCTGCGGAGACCGACCGGTCGGTCTCAGATATCATCAACGATGCGGTCGGGCAGAGCCTGCTGGAGGACGCTGAGGACCTGGCCGCGTTCGAGGAGCGCGCCCACGAGCCGAATATCCGGCTTGCCGACGCCATCAGAGACTTGAGGCGCCGTGGCCGGATATGAGGTCCTGATCAAACCTTCGGCGCTGGCTGAGCTGGACTCGGCCGACAGCCGGAAGCTCCGGCGAGCGCTCACCGAGCGCATCGGCGCCCTGTCCACACTTCCCCGGCCACCCGGATGCAGGAAGTTGTCCGGAAGCGACCGCTACCGGGTGTGCTGCGGGACGCGGCGCATCGTCTACTCGGTGGACGATGACCGTCGCACGGTACTGGTTGTCAAAGTAGGCCACCGGAAGGACGCGTATCGGTAGCGACCCGGTGACAGCATCCCACGCGGGGTCCGCAATTGTCGGCTGTCGGGACTGCGGGGGCAGCAGATGACTATTGACACGGCTGAGACGACGGCTGACAGCTTGCGGCCACATGCATTTCAGATTGCAGATTGTAGATTGCAGATTGGCCGGCCCGAGGAGTTGCAGATTCAGGATTCTGGATTGACGATTTCAGATTGGCAGTCAGCGAACCGGCGCGGTGAAAGGAGTTGAAGTGACGAAGTCAACAAGGAAACCCGTTGTGGTCCGGGCCGACAGGTTCGTACTGGAAGATGAGCGAGGCAGGCCGCGAGCCGTGCTGATGATGGACAAAGGCGGACCGGTGCTGGCCATGCTCGACGTGAAGTGCCACGTGCGTGCCCTGCTGAGGGTGCGTAAGGACGGACCGGGCCTGGTTTCCCTGCACGACAAGACAGGCAAGCGGGTCTGGGCCGCCCCGGAGTGATGGTAAGGCGAGGAGAGCTTGCGGCTGACGGCTGACAGCCAGAGGCGTTTCAGATTGTAGATTGCAGATTCGCAGGGGCAGTAAGCCGTGAGCTGTAGGCCGATAGCGGGTCGAGGCCAACCACCCGATTTGACGACGGCATCAAGTACATCGGGCCACGCCCCAATTCCGCCAGCCGGTTTGACACGCCGCGCCGGAGGCGCTTCAGAAGTTCCTGGTTCCCAGTTTCTGGTTCTTGGTTCCTCGTCCCCGACGTGAGACAGCCAGACCACACGCTAAGCCGTTGGCGGTACCGTTTTCCGATACCGGTCAGTGCAGAGTCCGGATACAAGACCAGGGGGCAAGGCGACCTCCTGCACCGTTCTGCCCAGCCGCTGAATCCCTGCTGAGGGATTGTGGTCTAATTCAAGTCTTACAAGGTTAGAACTTAGAGGAGGATATCATGAAGTTGTTTGTATCGCTGGTGCTGCTTCTGGCAGTAGTCGGAATGGCCTTCGGAGATGTGCTGTCTGAGCGCAGGCTGTCGAGGCCGCTTGTGAATCTGCAGCAGGATGCACTCGACCAACCCAGGTTCCTGCAAAACGTAGCCCGGGTCATTCTGCGCTTCTTCGCTCCTTCGTACGGCTCGGTTGAACCCAGGTACAGCATTCAGGTACCGGTTGTCCCGCCTCCCTGCGTTGGCGTGTGCGTGCGGGTGCCGATTCAGGCTCTCGCCCAGTGAGTAGTCAGGCATTGGAGGTGTGAGGGGCGCACGTTTGTGTGCCCCTCACCGCTATTGCCGGGCCATGAGGCGGGAGGCGCAGGCCAGGGGCGAGAGCAGATGGACGGCTTACGATTCAAGGGTGGCGTCGGCGGGATGTCGTGGTATACTGTGTGCGACCCGGGCCAATTTCCGGGCAGCTATCCACAAGCGAGGTGATAAATGAGCGATAGACCATTCCTGCCGGTGGCGCCTTTGATGATCGAGCACCGGCTGATTGAGCGGATGATCGAGGTGATGCGGCAGAAGACGAAGCAGGCGGAGGAAACGAGCATACCCGACCTGCGGTTCATCGACGCAGCCGTGGACTTCATCCGCACCTATGCCGACCATCTGCACCACGGGAAAGAGGAAGGCATCCTTTTCCGAGCCCTTGGCGCGAAGCCGCTTTCCGAGGAGCACCGGCGGGTGATGGACGAGCTCGTGGCCGAGCATGAGTTCGGCCGCCAGACCACTACCCGGCTGGTGAAGGCCAAGGCCCGCTATGTCGATGGCGACGCCGGCGCGCTGACCGAGATCATCGACTGCTTCTTCGCCCTGACTGATTTCTATCCGAAGCACATCGAGAAGGAGGACCATCATTTCTTTGTCCCGGTGATGAGCTACTTCTCCAGGGAAGAACAGGACCGGATGCTCGCCGAGGGGAAGGAGTTCGACCTGAAGTTCATCCACGGACACTACGGGTCCGTGGTCAAGGAGTGGGAGCAGGGCGCCGGCCCGACCGAAGTGCCGGGGCTTTGATATTCAGTGCCGAGCCGGCGACGTTTCGGCTTGGGTTGACTTCCCTGCGCCGCAGTCTACACTCAGTGCCGTCATGCTTCTCCTCCCTTCCTTCCGAGTAGCGCCGAACGGCTGAGCCGGCATCAAGACTACGGCTGACCACAGGCTCCCCGACCTCGTAATCGGAGACCTGGTTCTGAATCCGCCCATCATTCAGGGCGGCATGGGCGTGCGCGTATCATCGTCGCGCCTGGTTTCGGCCGTCTCAAAGGAGGGCGCGCTCGGGGTCATCGCCACCGTGGGGCTGAGCGAGGAGCTTGAGGACATGACGCCCGCCTACGTCACCCGCGCCGAGATCGGCCTGCGGCAGGCAATCCGGGAAACGAAGAGCAACACTCCGAACCCTCTCGGGGTGAACGTGATGTGCGCCCTGACCAATTATGACAGCCTGGTCCAGGTCTCGGCCGCCGAGGGCGCGTCCGCCATCATCTCCGGCGCCGGTTTGCCGCTGAAGCTGCCCGGCCTCGTTTCCGACCCGCACGTCAAGCTGCTGCCGATTGTGTCTTCGGCCCGGGCCGCCGGTATCATCTGCCGGACCTGGCAGAAACGGTTCAGCCGCCGGCCGGACGCGATCGTGGTCGAGGGGCCGCTGGCCGGCGGGCACCTCGGTTTCTCGCACGAGGAGATCGAGAACCTGGAAGAGCGGGGGCTGGAGCGCATCGTCACCGAGGTCATCGCCGTGGCCCGCGAGTACGGCAACATCCCGGTCGTCGCCGCGGGCGGGGTATACGACGGCAACGACATCGCCAGGTTCCTCAGGCTGGGCGCGGCCGGCGTGCAGATGGCCACGCGGTTCGTCTGCACCCACGAGTGCGACGCCTCCGACGCCTACAAGCAGGCCTTCATCAACTGCCGGAAGGAAGACATCGTCGTGATTCACAGCCCGGTCGGGATGCCTGCCCGGGTCATCAAGAACGACTTCGTAGAGCGCTATCTCAGGGGCGAGAAGGTGAACTTCGGCTGCCCCTATCACTGCCTCATAACCTGCGAGCCGGCGGTGGCCGGGTACTGCATCGCGCAGGCTCTGGTCGCAAGCTACCGGGGCCAGATGGACAAGGGCTACGTGATGTGCGGGGCCAACGCCTGGCGGTGCGACCGGATCGTGTCCGTGCACGAGCTGATCGAGGAGCTTGTCGAGGGCACGGTCGCCGCGCTGCGCAGCGAACCGCCGGGGCACAACTAGCACCGTCCGAAGCGCACGCGAGTTACGGGGTTCCCGTGTTACGCCGGGACTGCGGAAAACGCCATCGTCCCTGCCATCCGCCTGACACATTCGCGCTGTTGACACTTCCGACCGCGAGCCCTAGAATCCGGTGATGAAACACCCCGCGGCAATCGACGGGGACACGCTCATCGAGGAGTTGCTTGAACAACACCCGGACCTCGCCGGTGTCTTTGTCCGGATAGGGCTTCCCTGTTTTATCTGCGGCGAGCCGGCCTGGGGGACAGTGGGCGAGCTGTGCGAAAGGCACGGCCGTGACCTGACCGATGTCCTGTCGGCCCTGCGAGCGGGTTCCGCCAAGCCCGGGCAATCGCACAGCGGCTGCTAGTGGTCACCAGACAGCTTCGGGGTATGGTGGTGCTGGGGCTGCTTGCGGGGTTAGCATGGGCGGATGACAGCCTGCGCGTCCACTTCATCGACGTGGGGCACGGGGACTGCATTTTCATCCAGACCCCGGATGACGGCAACCCGCGCAACAAGTCGAAGCAGGGCCTGCGTATCCTCATCGATGGGGGCGAGTCGCGCTACAATCGGAGCTGGCCGGTGCGATACCTGAAGCAACTGGGGCTGAAGCGCGGGGACCGAATCGACTATGTGGTTGCGACGCATTTGGACGCGGACCACGTCGGCGGGCTGCCGATGATATACGATACCTTCCACGTCCTGAACACGGTCGAACCCGGGTACGACCACCCCACGCGGCCGGCCCGCTCGTTCCGGGCAGCAGCCTGCCGCGAGTCGCTCGAGGGCACGATCTATTGGCGCGACCCGGTGAAGTCCGGGCTGATTTCCCGGCCGGGCGGGAAACTGAACCTGGGCAGCGAACTCGATGCCCGGCTGCTCTTCTACAGCGCCAACCCGGGTCGGGGCGAAGGCGACACGCGGACCAACTTCTCGTCCATCGTGCTGCGCATCCGCTACAACGCGGTGAGTTTTCTCTTCATGGGTGACGCGCCGAAGGCCGTGGAGGAATCGCTGCTTGCGCTCTATCCCGACTCGCTGCTTGCGAGCACGGTGCTGAAAGTCGGGCACCACGGTTCCGCGAGTGCGAGCTCGAAGCGGTTCGTCCGGACCGTGGCGCCGCGGTATGCGGTCATCTGCGCCGGGCTGAGGCACAGGCTGCCCAGGGCCGCGACCGTCGCGCTGCTGCGCGACACCGGCGGGGCCGAGGTCTGGCGGACCGATGACCGTGATGCCGAGGAGCAGAAGAACGCGCTGACCGCAGCCGGCGACGACAACATCGTGATTACCACCAGCGGGAAAGGGAACGGGACGAGGGTGCGGTGGAAGTGACCTGTTCAGGATCGAAGGTTCTGGCTTACAGGTGTCGGCGGCGGAGCCGGACGCAAAACGAGCCACGCAAGAGGTGAGGATGTGAGCGGTCTGCGGTATGGTTACGATACGCGGATTCCGCGGGCGTTCGTTCATCGCACCAGGAAAGCGAGCGAGGCGGACAGGGTGCCCGCCTCGCCTTTTCGAGGGCTTCACGCGTCTGCGGCTAGGTGCCGTCCAGGACGAGTCTTCCGGTCTCGATCATTGTCTGGGTTGCGCGGATCCGGTTCTGGTAATTGCGGAGTGCCGGGCTGGGCCGCAGTCCGCTGTCGAGAACCACACCGCTGACCTGAATCGTGCGCAGGCCGACCACTGCCACAACCACCAACGCGAACCTCAGCAGGACCTTCGCGGTACGGGCTTTGTTAATCCGTTCCATTGCTACCTCCATGTTGTTCGGTCTCGCTTCACTGCTCATTTCGTCGCCTAGCTGCCGCTGACTTCGAGGCGCCCGGTCTCGAGCATGACCTCGGTCGCGTGAATGCGGTTCTGGTAGTTCCGCAGTGCCTGGTCCGGATGGGGTGCACCCGTGAGGGCGGCGCCGCTGAACTGCACCAGGCGCAGCGAGAAGACGATCCCAACCACGAACACAAACCCGAGTACGACTTCGACGATGCGGGCTCTGCGTACCTGTTCCATTGCTACCTCCGTGTTGTTCGGTCTGGTTTCACTGCTTCGAATCATGACCAGCTAGATGCAGCCTGTGTGCCAGGACCGCGAGGTGCTGCCTAAGCGTCTACGTTACGACACTTACGTCGAGTCCGTGCCTGCAGAACGTCGCCTGCGCGGTCTCACAAAATGAGACCGTCTCTAACCCGCTGCAGACGTCGTGCTTGCTCGCAATCGCTTTACTGTCAGGCATTTATGCTGCTCTCTCACGAGATGATACCGCTCGCCCGGTCGGTTGAGTGAGACGAGACGGCAAAGGGAGTGTCAGACTGCACGTCGGAGGTCACGAGAGAAGCCAATAGCCGGGACACCGGGAGCTGCGAACCCCGCGGTCTAACGAGAGCGGCGAGGAAGATGAGCATCGTCGCCAGGACGACACTGCTGCATCCTGGGGGTAGCAGGTTTCAGTTCGGCTGCCCAGGGGCGGAGCGTCCAAAGCCGGAGTATATAAGATAGACACCGGATGCAGCAGACGGTAGACTGGAGACAGGGCGGGCAGGGACCAAGCGGATGGCAGCAATGGCGAATAGAGGACGTACAGGCCGATTAACTGAATAGGAGGCTAGTGAAGACAGACTGTGGCACGGTGGCACTGAGCCTGGTGACGGCGATGGTTGCGTGCGGGGCGCAGCCGCCAGGGAGTCAGCTCAAGGCAGAAACGAGCAGGGAGATTCCGTTCACGATGCGGGGCGGGGTAGTGCTCGTGCCTGTGAAGGTCGGCCCGTCGCGCATCCTGCGTATCGTCCTGGACACCGGCATGGGCTTCGACGGCGTGCTGCTCTGGGAGCCGCTGCCCGAATCGACGTTTTCTGGGCCGATAATGGAGGTGCGGATTCCGGGCGCGGGTTCGGGTGAACCGGCGCGCGGCCGGATGACCGATTCCGGCTCGTTTTCGGCCGGACCGGTAGAATTCAGGAACCAGCGCGTCGTCTGGCTGGTCGACAGCCTGATGTCCGGTTTCCCGAGCGACGGGGTGATGGGCTACTCGCTGCTCGGCCATTGGGTCGTGGAACTGGACTATGACCGGAAGGTCATGAGGCTGCACGAATCCGGGTACAAGCCGGATTCATCGTGGACCGGCGTGGCGATGCCGCTGGGAAAGAACAGCACGCCCCGGATGAAGGTGCGCGCGAGTATCAGCGGTGAAGAACCGGTGGAACTCGACTGCTATCTCGACCTCGCCGCCAATGACGAGATCGTCTTCCTGGTTCGGGAAGATGCGAAGTTCCGGGTGCCGGACAGCGTTGAGCCGGTCTACGTCGGCCGCGGCCTCTCCGGCGACATCTACGGAAGCAGGGGACAGGCCGCGCTGGTCGAGCTCGACACCTACCGCCTGAGAAACCTCGCGGTCACGTTTGCGCCCGATTCGGTGCGCAGCAAGCAGCCGGGAGCGGACGCGGTGATATGCGGGAGCCTGCTCGCCCGGTTCAACACCGTTTACGACTATGCCGGCGGCAGGATGTACATCAAGCCGCGGCGGCAGGCCGCGAGCGACCAGTGAGCAGGTCGGGAAGCAGGTCTTCCAGTGGTCATGTGAGCAGGCAAAGCGCCTTTGTCCTTTGCCCATGAACCCGAAACTGACGGCCACGAAGGCACCGATGTCCAAGCTCGAAATCCGAAACCAGAATGACGATTGAAGTCCGAATGCCTCAATTCGTCATTCCCTGACATTCGAGCTTGACTCGTCATTCGTGCTTTGAGTTTCGGACTTGGGCTGACGGTACTTTCGGGGCCTCAGTGTCCGTTTTGGGGTTGTCCTTTCCGAGAGCATGCGCCCGGGTCAGGCGCCGGAGAGCTGCGGGGATGAGGGAACCGGGGCAAACGGGTTGCGCCCGACGCCCTTCTGCCACGGGCGCCGGCTGCGAATCAGGTCGATCCGGCTGAGAGTGTCGACGACGGCGCCGGCAGAGAGCCCGGCGTGCTGTAGCAGCGTTTCCATCCGCTCCCGACCCAGCGCATCATCGCACCGGGAGAGCCCGTACAATGCCTGGTGGTGACCTTTGGTCGCGCCGGCCTCCAGCAGGAACGTGAGCGACTCGGCGAGATACTCCACGGCCCGGTCGTACGCACGCCTCGCCACCATGATGAGTCCGATGTTGGCCAGTTCGGTGGCGATGCCGAGCCGGTACCCGACTTCACCGGCGAGGGCCAGCGCCGATTCGTGGGACGAAAGTGCCCGGTCATGGTCGCCCCGGTCGCTGTACAGCGTCCCGATGTTGCCGAGTACAACCGCCATGCCCAGCTTGTAGCCCACCTTGCGGGCCGCCTCGACCGCAGCCGTGTAGCGTTCCAGCGCCTGGTCGAGGTCTCCGCTGTCGTGCAGAACGCTGCCGAGGTTACTCAGGCTGCTCGCTACTCCCGGCCGGTCGCCGACCTGGCGCGCCATCGCCAGCGCGTCTTCGTGCAGCTTCAGGGCCGCGCTGTGTTCTCCGCGGTCGCGGAGGACGTTGCCGATGTTCCCGACGCAGAGCGCCTCAGCCGCCAGGTTTCTCGATTCCCGGGTCACGACGCGCGCTCTCCTCAAGTCGCGGAGCGCGACATCCAACTCGCCATAGTCGCGGCGGATGACGCCGATGTTGTTGAGAGCCAGTGCCCTACCTAGCTGGTCCTCGCGCTGCACGGCCAGGCGGCCGGCTTCCTGGAAGTCCTTCAGGGCTTCGGCCAGGCGGCCCTGCATGTAGCGGCACACTCCGGTCTGGTGCAGCAGCGGGGCAAGCTGTACGCCGGCGACCCGCTTCTGCGCGGCCGCGAATTGCCCGACCGCTTCGTCCCAACGGCAGGCGGCCATGGCCGTGCGGCCGCGCTCGAACGACTGCGCGGCCTCGGGCTCCAGCTCGGGAAGGTTGGCGCTCGCCTCGGCCATGCGGTCGAGGGCACGCACGACCACATCCAGACGCCGGGTGGCCGACCCCGACTTGAGCCAGCGCGGGCGCTGCCGCCGGTGGCGATGCGCCGCGATGCCGAGCGCGACGGCGCCGAGCACAACGACCACGGCTACGATCAACAGGGCAAGCGGGTCGTAGCCGTGCAGGAAAGGTGCGCCCATCGGCCAGATTGTAGTCGGAACAGCGCACCGGTCAACCCGACGTCCGCACCCCCAGAACCGACATCGAGGCCACGAAAGTACCGTCAGACCAAGTCCAAAACTCGAATCACGAATGACGAGTCAAGCTCGAATGTCAGGGAATGACGAATTGGGGCATTCGGACTGCAATCGTCACTCTGGTTTCGGATTTCGAGCTTGGACATCGGTGTCTTCGTGGCGGTCAATATCGGAATCAGGGTGGGGATGTTTTCTTTGTGTCCTGGTGGTTGAATCTCAGATGGCCATTTCCGGAATCGGACGTTGTCTGCGGGATTGCCAATCCGGCAGCAGCCAGATATATCGGGTGCGGCGCTAGTCGATGCCGCACTGCAAAGCGGTACGAGGAGGCAGCGCCGCACCCAGACGTACTGCCCGGGAGATGTCTTGGATAGCAGGGCAAGTCAGGGGCATCGGTCTTTGCTCGTCCCGGCAGTGCGCCTCCCTGCGGATGGATTATGGAGCCCGTTTCGGGTAAAGTCAAGAACGGACATTGACCCCAGACCCGAGATAGGATTAACCAAAGCGGCTAAGGAGTAGACAGAGTCGGGTGCATGTCTTCGAATCTTAGCCGCCGATACACGTAGACCAACGCCGATGGGCATCCTGGACGCGGGACCATATCCGCGTTCATCTGCGTCTATCTGCGCTTGCCCTCTGGTTTCTGTATGTTGCCGTCTTCCGGGCATTCTACCTTCTGATGTCTGCAGTCTGACCTGCGCCTGTCTGCCAGCTTGGCACAGGCAGACGTCCGACTTGCGCTCTGTGGTTCAATGTCGGACTCGGGGACCGAGCAAGCCCGGATGCGCTGAAATCCAACCGCTCGATTCTGCGGGTTTGACATTCTCATCAGCCGGGTCTAGAATCCTGCCGATGGTCGCGTCAAGTCCGGTCCCGGGTCCTGAATCCGAAGCAGAGTGCGGGGGCAGATTCGATGATTCAGGGCGTCGAGGGGGCGAGGGTGCGGACTGGAAACCCCGACCCCTAAACCACGGCGCATCGTGGCGACGGGCCGACTGCGGGACTGCGGCTGTCCGGGAGCGGATCGCCTCCGCCGGGTCGGCGATTCGCGAGGAAGAAGAACGCACTAGCCAACAAGTGAAAGAGGTGCGATGAGGTCAAATGTCAGTCTGATGAAGGAGGCCGACGACCTCCAGAAGGTCGTGTACAGCCTGCGCGAGACCTTTGCGGACGAAGCTGTCATCCAGCACAAGACCGTTCAAGACTGGCGCAGCGAGGCGGGCCGGTTCTATGCGTGGTACTACCGGGCAATCCAGTTGATGACCGAATCCGGCTACGCCGGGCTGGCCAAGTTCCAGACGCTGTGCGAGGACGACGAATTCTCGACGCTGGATTTCTACACCGCACTCGTATTGGGCAGAAAGCCGGCCGACGGCTGGCGTGACAAACTGCACGCGCGGCTCACGCAGATGCACTTCATACTAGGTGCCCTGCCGGTCGCCGTCAAGATGGCGCAGGAAAGAGAGACCCGCGGCATGCGCCCGGTCAGCATCCTCGACCGTTTGGGCGACCTCTCGGAAGTATAGCCGCCCGTCTTGGGATTGCCGACCCCCGGGCTGCCGATTCCCTCCGCATTCAAGAACTGAGCCAGTAGATACCCGATGGCCGGCCGTGCGGAGCATCATCGTTGCGTGCAGGACAGAGTGGAGGTCGCCGGCCCTCGGCTCCTGGGGTCTGGCAACGCGCGTGTTTGACAACGCTGCCCGGGAGTTCTACAATCGAGCCGTGACCGTAGCCCAGCTACAGGAGGAACCATGTCCGGAAGGATAGTCGTCTTTGCAGCGTCGGTGTGCGCCTTGTGGAGCCTGCTCGTTGCCGGTGAGGCAAGAGCGTTCACGAGGACCGGCAATCGTACTGCTATTCGGAACTCGACTCAAGAAGGTCGTGCCAATCCCTTAATGACTGAACGTCCGGCTGCGACCTGGCCGCCGCGCCCGATGAGCCGGCCGCGCGTATTGGGCCGTCGCGGGAACGGCGCTCGCGGGGGGCACTTCGGCGACGCGTTCATGGTTGACACCGGCGTGACGCCGATGCCGGCCTATGGCACACAGTACTCGTATGGCGCGACGTCGAACGGAGACGGCTGGCGGATCCTGTGGTCGGACCAGAACGACTACTCGGTCCGCACCACCGGCATCAAGCCGGACGGCTCCCTGCTCGACGCGAGCGGGAGACTGGTCGGGTACGAGGACTACTCGAACTCGCCCTTGACCCGCGCGATTGTCGGTACCGGCTCGGGTTTCGTGGCGGTCTGGCCCCTGGGCGATTACGGCATCTGGGCAGCGACGCTGGACTCAACCGGAACGTTGATCGACTCGTTCCTTGTCTTCGAGAGTGACAGCGGACAGGTCGAGCCGGCGGTTGCGTTTGACGGCGATTCCACTTGTCTTGTCGTATGGACCGAGAATCCCTACGGAATGTCGGGCGGCGACATCTACGCCACGCGGGTGACCACGGGTGGACGGGTGCTCGACCCGAGGCCGGTGCCCGTGGCACAGGCGCCTGCGCAGAGCGAAATGTCGCCCACGGTTGCCTTCGGGCAAGACGTCTACCTGGTGGCGTGGACCGCGTACGATTCCACGTACATGCCCGTCGTTAAAGCGAGAAGGGTGTCGACGGGTGGCGTCCTACTGGACACGGCCATCTTCCTGCGCCACGACCCGGCAGCAGTGCAGGTATACCCGGCCGTCGCTTTCGGCGACACCTGCTTTCTCGCGGCGTGGTCGGAAGGCATGGAGCAAGCGGATGTCTACGCGGCCCGGGTTTCCGCGTCCGGCAACCTGATTGACACATCCGGCGTGCAATTGAGCAGCGGTCCGGGAATCGACGTGTACTCTTCGGTCGGTTTTGATGGAACCAGGTATCTGGTCATGTGGTGCGAGTTAGATCCTTTCCTGTATTTCAGTTCCCTGCGCGGGCGCAGGGTGACCGTTGACGGCGTGCCGCTGGATTCGGGTCTGATTCGGCCGGACCTCCCCGGTTACGCAAGCATGTACCCGAGCGTAGCTGCAGACCAGGCAAGTTTCCTGGTCGCGCTCACCGCGTACGATACGCTCGCCTATGACGAGAACGTCTGCTGCATGCGCATAAGCCCGGAAGGGATGGTGCTCGATACCGGCATCTTCTTTCCCATGGGCGCGGATGCCCAATACAGGCCGAGCGGCGCGTCCGACGGGACTGACTTCCTGGCCGTCTGGTGCGAGACGCAGGCACCGGGTGTAGCGGTGAGCGGTGCGCGAATCAGCGCGGGCGGCACGGTCCTTGACCCGGTTGGATTCCCGGTCAGCACGACGCCGACAAACAAGACCGGCCTCGCGACCGGGTTCGGCGATTCACTCTACTTGGTGGCGTGGGCGGAGGCCGGTGGCGGTGACGGAACTGACATCTACTGTGCGAGAGTGGGTCGAGACGGCCAGGTCCTCGACCCGGACGGCATCGTCGTCTGTGACGAGCCGTTCTACCAGGAACTCCCCGACGTCAGCTTTGACGGCCAGAACTTCCTGGTCGTGTGGCAGGACTATCGCTCTCTGATGAACAGCAGCATCTACGCGGCGCGGGTCAGTCCGGCCGGAGTTGTGCTCGACCCGGACGGGTTTGCGGTGGCCGCCGACACGTTTGACGACCAGGCACCGGCAGTCTGCTACACCGGCGCCGAACATATGGTTGTCTGGTCGGGAATGGACCTCAACACGCGCGAGAGCAACATCTACGGAGCGCGTGTCACCACGGCCGGTACCGTGCCCGGGCCGCGATTTCTGGTCAACGGCCATGCCGGCGACCAACTGATGCCGGCAATCGCCTCCGGGCCGACAAGTGCACTTGTGGCCTGGCAAGATGCGCGCCTGTCAAGCTACGATATCTACGCCGCCCGGGTCCGCGCGGACGGCATCGTGCTCGACCCGAACGGCCTGCCAGTGGCTGCCACCTACTACGACGAGCAGATGCCGCATGTCGTGTCCGACGAAGCCGGATTCAGAGTGCTCTGGAGCCGCTGGGAATACTCGGACTCGACCATCTACGCGGCGGCCCGCGTCGACACATCCGGGAATGTACTGCATGTCGGCGACTGGTTCGGAGTACCGGGTTTCGACCAGGGATTCGATGCAGTGTCTGGCAGCGGTCCGGAACTGCTCCTGCTTTTCAGTTGCTGGACGGACACGGCCCATGGCCGTAGCTACAAAGCCAACCGTCTGTGGGGAAGGCTGGGTGCGGTGCCCGGAATCGAGCAGGCCGGCAACGGCCAGGCGATACGTGCCGGCAGCGGGGGTTCAGTCGTCCGCGGCTTGCTGATGATTGAAGACCGGGGACGGACAACCGGCGACCGGGATGCACTGCTGGACATCAGCGGGCGCAAGGTGATGAGCCTGCAGCCCGGCGCGAATGATGTATCAGGCCTCGCCCCGGGCGTCTACTTCGTCCGCGCTGCGGAGAGAGCGTCGATTGTGAGGAAGGTCATCATAGCCAGGTAGGGCGCGAGCGACACGGCGTTTGCAAGGACGCGAAAGGAGACCCGGTGTCTGAGAAGGGCAAGCTGACAGGTCATGTGCCGAGTTCCGGCGCACGGCGTTCGAGGCAGTTGCGAGCCACCACCTGCGCGGCGGGGATCGTGGCGGCCGGAGTAGGGCTTCTTTACGTCCTGACCGGCAATGCCCGCTCCATCGACATCGTGCTTATCGTCGGGGGGCTGCTCGCCATTCTGGCAGGTTCGGTGCTGATGCGCCGGTCTTAGTTATCCTTTCCGCCGGCACGAATGTGGCTGGTTGACGTAGCAGGTTCGTTGTCCTAGACTTGAACCGATGTCATCGAGCAATACGTCCCGGGCGCTCTGGGTTCTGATTGTCGCCATAGTCGCCGCGTTCTTTCTGTACATGTCGTTTGCCGGCCCGGCACCCAGGTCCCAGCCGCAGGACGAGTTCCCGTCCGAACAGGTCCCGGTCCGAACCTGAGGGGGGTGATTCGGGCCGGCGGCCCGAGTTATCAGTGACCGGTCTCAGGTTGCGGTCGGCAGGAGCGGCCGGTTGATACGGGAATCCAGGAGTCCAGCGTAGGACTCAGGCAGACCAGCAGCGTCTGGTCGTGAGCTGCCGTCCTCGTTCAGTACCGGACTATCCGGCTACGCCGGTTCGTAGAATCTCTTGCCCTGGAATTCGACCAGTCTGATGCGCCCGGTGCACAGCAGGCGGCGCAGGGCTGCGTCTATCTGCCGCGGCGGGAACCCGAGTGAGTTGACAAGGTCGAGCTTCGTCACCGGCCGGCCCTGAACCGTGGCGAGAATCGCGTTGTCAGGGGGTGACGTCGGCCTGTCCTTTGTCCTCCGTCCTTTGTCCTTGGGTTCGCCGATGATGTCCGTGTCCGGGCCGAACAGGCACTGGATCTGTTCGAGGTCATCCGGTGACATCGGCTGCGCGAACTTCTCGGCCGGCGGCCGGACAACCGTGTTGAGCTGAATCCGGTCCGGCTTTATCTCCCAGGCGGCTTTGCGCAGGGCAACGACGTGCTCGACCGAGTCGTTGATGCCTTTCACGAACATTATCTCCAGCCACAGCCTGCCGCGATAGCCGCGGCGGAAGAGTTTCAGGCCCGCGATGATGTCCGCGACGCTCAGGTCGCGCCGGCAGCGGTTCACGCGGGCAAAGGTGCGCTGGTCAGCGGCGTCCAGAGAGGGTACTACGAGGTCGGCGGCACAGAGGTCGCGCCGGACCTGCGGGTCGGTCAGGAGCGTAGAGTTGGTGATGACCGCGACCGGTATGGAGAATTCGCGCTTGAGCCGGCGGATGATGCGGCCGATGTCTTTGTTAAGGGTCGGCTCGCCCTCGCCGGCAAACGTGAGGAAAGAGATTGGCGATTGGCGACTGGCGACCAGCGACCGGCGAACCGAAGCGATGATGTCCCTGGCCGGGAAGTAGGAACGGCGCTCCAGCGTCTTCTTCGTGGTCCGGCCGCACTGGCAGTAGATGCAGTCGAGGGTGCAGGTCTTGAAGGGGATGACGTTGATGCCGAGCGATAGGCCGAGGCGGCGGCTGGGAACCGGACCATAGACGAAAGAAGTGGTCGAGTGGTCCAGTGGTCTAGTGGTCATGTGAGCAACCCAAGTACCAGGGACAAAGGACTAAGGACAAAGCAAGTGTGAAGAGCAAAGGACAAAAGCCGGCGTCTTCCACTTTGTCTTTTCCCGATTGCTTTGTCCTTTGGCCTTACGACTTTGTCATTTGCGAGAGCAGGCCGGGCAGGTGTGCTTTGAGGTAGTCGAGTCCCTGCTCGGTGCTGGATATCACGCCTTCGAGCTGGAGGTCCTCGAGTTCCTGCAGGATGACTTTGAACACCGGGCCGGGTTTGAGCCCGAGAGCGATGAGTTCGTTGCCGGTCACGTAGCGTTTGACCTTGAGCCTGGCGGCCTCGGCCCGGCGCTGGTCAATCATCCGGGTTGTCGTGCCTTCCAGATGGCCGGTGCGGCCGGCAGTTGCCCAGCCGTCGGCGAAGCAGAGAATCATCATGCCGAACGCGTCATCGCCGAGGTCGCGGAAGAACCGACGCACCGCGCGGTCGGTGAGTTCGGGCGCGGTGGCAAGCAGGTGGAGCCGCATGTGTTCGGCGACGAGGGTGGAGAGCATGGCGGTCTGGGCCCGGGAGAGGCGGAGGCGGTCGCGGCCGATGAGGGCGGCGGCGCGCGCGCCAAGGCTGTCGTGGCCATAGAAGTGAGTTTCGCCCTCGGTGTTGATGAACCGAGTCTCGGGCTTGGCCGTGTCATGGAGCAGGCCGGCGAGCTTCAGCAGGCCGCGGCGATACGGCAAGGGAATAGGGGCTAGGGGCTGGGGACTAGGGACGGACTCCTGAGAGACTGCCGGCGGGTCCTCACTCTGTCCTTTATCCTTGTCATTTTGCACTTCGCTTATCCCCCATTGGTCGAAGTACGCGGTCCACTCGGGGTCGAAGCGGCGGAAGAAGGAATCTTCGGTGACAATCTCTTCGATCTTGTAGTAGGTGCGGAACGAGTGCTCGCGCAGGTCTTCGTCCTCGAGCAGGGGCACGAGCTCGGGCAGGATTTCCTGCAGCCGGCCGAGGTCGAACAGCTTGCGAATGAAGGTGTAGGAACCCGGGCATTCCATTATCCGCAGGAGTTCGGCGCCGATGCGCTCGGGCGCGGTCTCTTTGAGCGTAATGTCGCGGCCGAGTGCGAACACCGACTCGTCGATGCGGAAGTCTAGTTCGAGCGCGATGCGGATGGCGCGGAGCAGGCGGAGCGGATCGAGTTTGAGCGAGTTCGGGGTCACCGGCCGGAGCATCCGCTCGCTGATGTCTCTTCTGCCGGCGACGATGTCGAGCAGCTCGCCGACTCCGTCGGGCAGGATTTCCGCAGCGAGGGCGTTGGCGGTGAAGTCGCGTCGGCGGATGTCGTCTTCGATTGTCCGGCTGCCGAACCCGTTGAAGTCGAACGTCAGGTCCCGCTGGTAGACGACCCGGGCTTCGTCGTCCGGTTCGGAGAGCACGACCAAGCTGCCGCGGACCTTGCGGGCAAAGGCGGATGCGAACTCAAGCCCGGAGCCGGAAACCGCGAAGTCGAAATCGGTCGGCTCGCGGCCGAGGAGGATGTCCCTGAGCGTGCCGCCGACGATGAAGAGCCGGCGCGCACCTTTGGTTTCGAGCAGACGCTCGAGCGGCCGGCCAAGGCCGCCCAGCGTCTGTTTGATTGCATCCTGCACGTTAAGGCTCAGGATAGCAGCCCGAGAGGCAGGCGTCAAACCTCGTCGTGCCGGCTTCCCGTTCATTACCCATACTTCTGCATCCTGGTATCTGCATTTTGACTTGTGACTTCGGCCCCGTGTCTGCGCTAGTACCGGTGCAGCCCCCATTTGAGGAGGTTGATGCCGAAGAAGGTGAACAGCATCAGGGCGAAGGTCAGAGCGAAGAAAATCCCGGCAACCGTACGGGAGGGCCGGCGGCCGCCGACGTGGACGAAGAGCATCATCACCGCCCACGTCAGCAGGGCCCAGGATTCCTTCGGGTCCCAGGTCCAGTAGTTTCCCCAGGAGCTGTCGGCCCATATCGCGCCGGTGAGTATGCCGGCGCCGAGCAGCACCAGGCCGGCAAGAGCGAGGCGGCGCGGCACCACCGGGTTGAGGTCGAGCGCGCGGTCGAGGAGGTGGGCGATGTTCCAGGCAAGACCGGCAGTGAAGCAGCCATAGCCGGCGAAGGCTGCGACGATGTGGAACGCAAACCACGGGCTGTTGAGAATCGGATTCAGGCCGCCGCCGGCATGGAATCCGAACGGCAGCAATGCCCCGGAAAGCAGCACCACACTGATGGCGTCAGTCCCGAGTTTGGCCGAGTGACGGCGGGTTGCCAGGTAGACGACAAGGCCGGTTGCCTGCACGGTGAGCGCGAACAGGGCCTGCGACTCGAACCGGGATGCAAACGGCAGGAATCCCACCGTGCCGGCGCGGGCCACCGTAAAGAGAAGCTGCAGGCAGAGCCCGAGGCAGGAGGCACCGGTGCTCAGCCGGGAGGCGTGACCGGGTTGGTGCCGGGCCCGGGCGATTCCGGCTGCCACCGCAGCGACGGCGTAGAGAGCGAGTGCGACGTAGAGAAGCCCCGGTCCGCTCACAACGCCTCCCTCCGGAAGAGCGGCGGGAGCAGACCCAGCAGTACAAGCCCGAATCCGAAGAAGACGATGAACCGGTAACGAACGTCGTTCATGACGAAGACCGCGCCGGCATTGCGCGCGAATGTCGCGGAGAGGAGCTTGAGTGCGTGGCCCCGGGCCGATGCGCTTTCGCCGGTGCCGAGCCAGTGCTGCTCCCGGCCGAGCAGAAGCCCGACGCGGCCGGCATCGGTGTTGTACGCGAAGCTCGACAGTTGAAGGCCGGGTGACGGTTCGGTGACCTGGTTGTGCAGCAGCAGATACTCGGATCCGTCCACCATGACCTCATACTCGGTGAGGAACCCCGGCGCCGCAACCCGGGTGATGAGAACCTGCCTGCCGGCGATTCTGAGAGGCCGGTTGTAGGTCACGGGCCGCGAGCGCCCGGCGCCGGCCGTAACCCAGGCGACCGGTGCAGGCTGGAAAGCCCTGGTCCGGACTGCGGTGAGTGAGTCGAGGGCGAGCGGCTGTGGCAGCTCCTCTACGTCGCGCAGGCGGCTGCTGAGGCTGAAGTTGCTGGCGCCGGCTCCCTGTTCGAGAAAGAGGTATCCGTTGCGCGCTGCCTTCTGGTTGATGAGCACACCGATGAGCGCGACTACCAGTCCGACGTGCTGGACAAAACCGGTCCAGGAGCGGCGCCGAATGGCATGAACCGCTGCCAGCAGGCCGGTGAGTATCACGGTGCCGGTTCCGGCGATGAACCAGGATGAACCGACGAGCCGTTGCACCGGCTCCGGTCCGAACAGACTCGCGACGGCCGCCGCCGCTACCAGGGCTGCGGCGAACGAAGCCGCGGCCGCTGCCGCGCGCGTTCGGCAGGCCGAGGACCGAGGACCGGGGCCTTCAGCCGTGTGCGTCACAAGCTGATTCTAGAAGTTGCCTCGGCGCGGTCAAGCCGGCAGCCCGCCAAGAGGGGCGAGGCCGTCAGCCGTGAGCCATCCCCCGTCGAGAATAATGGCGGCGTCAAGAGACTGGCATACTGCTCCGATTGTCTCGAAATCGGTCTTCAGGCAGAAGCAGATACAAGAGGAAACGCGGCCCAGGGGCCGAGCCGGACGGGTTGACGATGTCGCCAGCATCGACTCTTGATTTCGCGGGAGAGGCGACTAGCTTCTAGTCTCATCGCGATAACCGGAGGCTAAAGATTTGAACTTTCAGGTGTTTGCCAAAGAGAACTGCGAGCTCTGCAGGAAAGCGCAGGAGGTGCTGCACCGGGCCGGTGTTTCACCCGAGGTCAGGTACGTTGAAGGCGCGGCAGCCACGCCCGAGAACCTGGCCGACTTCGCCTGGTATGACTGGACCGATACCCCGCCGCTGGTCGTCGCCACGGACGGGGATACAATCATCGGCCGCTGGGTAGCGGCCGACATCAAAACCGCCTGGCTGCCCGAGGTCCGCCGCTGGCTGGCCGAACACCAGTCAGCGTGAACCGGGCGCGGCTGGAGACGGTCGAATAGTTCGGAGGTAATCATGAACGGCAAAGAAACCGAAAAGGGCAACCTCGATCCCGTCTGCGGAATGACTGTGACAAAGGAAAACGCGGCCTGCAGCTACGAATACAAAGGGAAAACCTACTACTTCTGCGCTGCGAGCTGCAAGGACGAATTCGCATCCAGCCCGGATAAGTACTTGAAGTAGTGCATTTTAGCAGAGCAAGGGCGGCGCTTCGGTGCCGCCCTTCTTCGTTGGTGCGCCGAGGTCGATGCCCGTGCGTTCAGGCCGGCCCCCTTCAGGGCGTTCCGACGAGTGGCGGGAAATGGTCAGGGTCTTTGCTCAGCACCAGAGCGTCGGACACAATCGCCCGCATGCTGTCGGTTATCAAGAGGGCTTCGAAGTGGCCGACGCTGTCGGCGAGCCTCAGAGCATCGGGCCCGAGGATGAAAAGCACCTTGGAAAAGCCCTGCGCCAGCACCGGGTCCTGCATCAGTACCGTCGTGCTCGTGAAGCCGCGCGCGGGCCGGCCGTTGTGCGGGTCCAGTATGTGGCAGTAGCGGACGCTGTCGCGGAACGCCGAAGTGCGAACGCCGAAGTGCGAGCCGGAGGCTGCGGATTCCCGAGGCGGCCCCCGGAAGAACCGCTCGTAGTCACCGGAAGTGACCGCGGCCATATTGCGGAGTGCCACGACGCCGACCACGCCGTCGCCTCTCGGGTTCCTGATGCCGACCTTCCAGTCCTGATTGCCCTTCCGGCCAATGGCGTAGACATCGCCGCCGAGGTCGATGAGCGCCGAATCCACTCCTGCCTTGCGCAGAGCGCGCACTGCCTCGGCCAGCCCGAAACCTTTGGCAATACCGCCAAGGTCGATGCGGGTCTCTGGGTTTCGCTTCGTTACGCGTCCGCTGTCGATGACGAGGTTCCGGTACCCGACGAACTTCAGACAGGAGTCAATCTGTCGCTGCTGCGGCAGCGCCGGGCTGCCGCCGTAGAAGCCCCAGAGCCGTACCAGCGGCTCGACCGTCACGTCGAACGCCCCGCCCGACAGAACGCTGATGCGCTGCGCGACAGCGAGAACGTGGACAATCTCCGGGTCGGTAATCGGCACGTTACGCTCATTGAATGCATAGAGCGGGCTCGTGCTGTCCAGGTGGTTGAACTTGCGGCCGATCTGCTCGAGCCGGGCGAAGGCCGAGTCGAGCCCGGCCGCAGCCTGCGGACCCGGCGCGAACACGGAGACGGTCGCGTAGGTGTCCATCAAGAGGCGTGTCCGCTTCTGGACGGGCGGAACGCCCGGCCGGCACATTACCGTCGCCAGCACCGCCAGGGTTGCTGGAAGAAGCCTGGTTCTCTGGTCTTCGTATCTCCGTTTCACAGGCGTTCCTCGGCCGCGGCACCCCGTTCTGCCAGCCGGAACATGTCGGCGACCACATCGCCGGGAAGATGGACCGTACGGTCGAACCAGCCCCTGCGGCCGCCCTTTGTACCGAGCAGTCCGCGAACGCTTTGCTGGAACTGCGGGAAGAGCGTCCAGGACATACTGAGCGAGCGTGCCAGCCGGCCGGGCTCGATACGAAAGACCCGCAGCGGCCGCAGCAGTCTCTCCAGGCCGACCGCTAACTCGCGTGGCACGGTGGTCGCGGAGAGCAGGGCGGTGGCGAAGAAAAGCAGCAGTATGCGCGCGGCGAATATCGCGCCTTCGTGCAGCCCCTGGTCGGTGATGCGCAGCGGCCCCGCGGCGAAGAGAACCCTGCCCCAGGGAGAAAAGACAACAGGGAGCAGCAGCGACATAACGAGCAGCGGCCAGATACGCCTGAGCCCGGCCGCGAGCCGGCGCGGCCCGACGTGCCCGAGGGCCGCCAGCGCGACCAGCAACGCGAAAACCGCGAGGTACAGACCGAAGCCTGAGAAGACTACGACCACCAGACCGACGACGATGACGGCGCCAATCTTGGTTTCCGGCCGCAGACGACGGAGGACAGAATCCCGGAGCCACCGTTCCGACAAGTCGGACCGGTCCGGCACCGGCAGAGACACGACAGCGGTCACGCCGGCAGCGCCTGACTCCAGCCTCCGCACAGCCTGGATCGCTATCATGCCGGTCAGCAAGCCTGTCGCCACCGCTGCGAGGCAGAGCCACGGCCACAGCCACAACACACCGCTGCTGCGGATGAACAACAGGTAGACCATTGCCATCTGGGTCGCGATGTGGCTGACCGCACCGCCGACACTGATGCCGACAAGGCTGAATGACAACTGCCCGCGTCCGGAAGCCCGGTACAGAAGCGCCATGACAACCGCGCTGAGCACAGCGCCTGAGAGCGAGAGCACAAACGTCGGCGTGAGAAACGTCCCCAGTACCATAGAGCTTACGAGCGTACGCAGCACGGCGAGCTGAATCGCGCTGCCTGGGCCGACGTAAACCAGGGCGATGACCGTGATGATGTTGGCAAGCCCGAGCCGGACACCGGGCAGCGGGTGCGGGAAAAGTGCCTCGGCGACCTGGAGCACCGACGCGCACGCCACCAGCATCGAAAGCCGAACCACTTTGCCTCCCGCACCGGCGCCTTCTGCCTTGTCTGTTTCGCCTTGGCGTTCTCGGTGGTTCGCCTTAGTATGACTCAGCATCGTAATCCTTGGTTTTGCCTTTGACCTCGACCAGTACGCGATTCGGAACGCAGATTATCGAGCGCCCCGGCGCCCGCACCCAGCCGGCGTGTCTGCAGACCCCTTTCGGACAGTCCGACTCGGCCACGCGGATGGCACCGTTACGGACCTGGATTTTCATGTGGGGTCTGGTCTGGTCGCCAATCACAATGGTCTGGTCGACATCGAGCCGGTATACTCCGACGAGCCGGTTGGCCTGGTAGACCCAGGCCTCGCGCTCGCCGCGTGCGGTCCGCCACGTTTTGACCAGCGCCCAGCCGGGCAGCGCTGCCAGTGCGGCGACGAGCAGGACGTCGAGGAGAGTCAGTCGCTCGAGCTGTCGGTTCAGCAAGGCCAAGAGTCTAGACTGATTCGGGCGCGGAGGCAACCGGCAGCGCCGCTTGCAGCCGCGAGCCCGGGCTGCCACCAGAGATTTGCACCTGAGCCGGTCCGCTGATTACCGCAGACTCGACCTGACTTCACAGAGTGCCCGACCGATGCGTCACCGAGTATCGGCAAACGTGTCGTGGACCGGGTGGTGAACTGCGTCCGCGACTGCGCTGGCAGCCGACGGCGGCGCTGCATCTCAACCTCGACCTGGACCTGAATTCTCATACCCATCCGCCGGCGGCCGGCAACCCTGTTTCCGGCTCAACCTCAACCTGATACTGGAACCGGCGTCAGTTGTTTTTCCAGGTAGATTCAGCTACGGGCGTAACTCCGCAGTGTGACGTCAGATTCGGGACTCACCTGCCGGTTTGACGAGGCTCACCGGCAGGCTATCTCAGCGGCTACTGATACTGCTTCAGCATCTCGGCGAGGCTCGGTAGCGTGAAGACGCCGAGGCCAAGCAGCACGAGCCAGGCGATCATGACGATGATGGTCAGCGCGAATGACACGATAATCATCACCCCGGAAATGACGAAGTACGTCTTCAGTTGGCCTGTCATCCCCTCGAGCGAAGCGAAGTCACCCTTGTCGGCGTACTCAGCGGCCTTGGCCCCGGCCTTGGTCAGGACCACGCCCATCCAGATCGGCAGCCATGCAATGACTATGCCGAAGATGGTTAGAACCTGCAGGCAGCCGCCGATGATGGTCATGACGCCCATGAACTTGGCCCAGCCGGCCATCGCTTTGGCGTTTTTGCGGGCCTGGGCATCGGGCGTGGACAGAACGGCACTGGCTTCCATCGTATCTCCTTTCGTCTGCTCCTGATAAGCTAGGGACTCGGCTCAGAAAGTCAAGGTCATCTGCGGATCCCGGAACAGCTTGTCGATGCCGAACGATGCGCAGACGGCCGGCACTACTCCTGCCGCCTGATCAAGCCCCAACCGCCTGCGGCCAAAGCAAGCCGCCTGGCGCAAATTCCACCCGCTCGGGCGACGCCGTCGCGGTGCCGGGTTGCTACCACTTCTTTCGCCACCACAGATACATGAAAACGAAGAGCGCCACTGCGGAAAGGCCCATCACCAGCCAGAACGACAGGGAGTTTTCGGGCGCGACCGGCAACCGGACGTTCATCGAGAATATCGAGACAATCAGGGTCGGCACCATGATGCCGATGGTGATGATGTTCAGCGTCTTCACCAGCACGTTGATGTTGTTGGAGACGATGGACGCGCGGGCGTCCATCATGCTGGCGAGGATGTTGGAGTAGATCTCGGCCTGGCGACCGCACTGTTTGTTCTCGATAATCGTGTCGTCCAGGTACTCGGTTTCTTCGGGCGTGAACGCGAACTTGGCGGCGTTGTACTTGATCTTCTCGAGGAGCAGGTCGTTGGAGTTGATAGAGCTGACATAGTAGACGAGGCTCTTTTCCAGCCCGAACAGGTTGATGAGGTAGCGGTTTTCCATTGCCTCGTTAATCTTGTGCTCCAGCTCAACCGAGATGGAGTTGATTATCTTGAGGTGCTCGAGGAAGTGGAAGATAGAACGGTAGATGAGCTTCAGCATCACCTCGGGGAGGGCAGAGACCCGGTTGAACTGCTTGCCCTCGAAAAGCGGCAGGTCCTCGGCCTGAACCACGATCAGCTTGTCGCGGAAAAGGAATACCCCACAGGACGCGACTTTGAACATCACGCCGTCGGTGCCGGAGTAGTTACGCGGGCGTTTGAAGATTATGGCGACGTGGTCCGGCTCGAACTCGATGCGGGCGAGTTCGTCCGGGTCGAGCGCCGAGGCAAGCGTGTGCTCGTCAATCCGGCAGGAATCGACCAGCAACCGGCGTTCGGTTTCGTCCGGGGCGATGTAGACCGATATCGGCCCGCCCGGGGCCTCGACTATCCGGCTCTCGCGGATTGCGTAGGTTCTCAGCATATCCTCAGTCTAGTGTGCATCGTACGGGACCATCCGGGTTCTGCTTTGCCAGCTTCAGCTTATGGCCGGATTGGGGCTAGTCAAGCGATTACTACCCGCCCTGCTTTGCGCTCCAGCCGGTCACCGTCACACGCAAGACCGCTACGCCGCCGAGCCGTTCCGGCCGGAGCAGCCGGGCCTTGACCGGTTCCGGCGCCGGCTCGAGCCGCTCGATGAGCAGGCGCAGGGCGCGGAGTTTCTCGTCCGGGTCGGCGACCAGTTCGGCCTCGCCTTCGAACTGGACCGTGCGGTACTTGTGTTCGCACTCACCGGCCACGTACCCGCAGTCTTCGAGCACCTGCCCGTAGAGCCGAGGGTTGGCGCGGATGATGTCGATCTTCCGCCCGACCGGCGAGCAATGGAAGTAGAAGCAGTTGCGCTCCGCGTCAAACGCGTGACTGAGGGTGACGAGGTAGGGCTGGTTCTCGGCGCACAGGGCCAGTGTCAGGAACTTCTGGCCCGCTACGATGCGGGTGATTTCGGCCGGGTCGGCGATTGCCTTGTCAGGGTGGCGGGTGTGCCAGTTCTTCATTTGCCGGTCTTCACCAGGCAGCGCGTGATTTCGCCGACGTACATGCGGTGGTAGTCCTTCTTGGGGTAGTGGATGTCCGTCTTCGGGTCGAGGAACCGCTTCGGGTCGATGTCTGTAGTGTAGAGCTTGCGGCAGACCAGGACGAGCCGCGCCTGGCGGAACGCCACGGTGTTTTTATACGGCGAAACCGGTTCGAGCCCGGTCTCCTTCGCCTTGTCATAGTCGCGGCCTGACTTCGAGCCGCAGAAGACGAGCGCCTTCCGGCAGGTCTTCGTGAAGAAGGACAGCGTGAACCGTTCGTGTCGCTCCATGAACTCGTAGGTGTAACGTGTGGGCCGGACAAAGACGAACGACACCGGCCTGTTCCAGAGGACGCCCAGGCCGCCCCAGCTCGCGGTCATCGTATTCCAGCGCTCGGGCGTGCCGGCGGTCACCAGCATCCAGTCTAAGTCGATCAGCGTGAAGACATTGTCCTTCAACTTGTACGGGTCAGTCCGGCGAAACAACTCAGCCATCTCGTTTCCTTTCTAAATTAGGGACAGCCAAATTAGGGACAGCCACTATTTTCATCTCTCCTTGGTCTCCCTCTCGGTCTGGCCTTGAACTGCCGATCCAGTTGCCCTTCGAGTTCGCTGACGAATTCAGAGCACCCGAGCGGGCGACCGGTCATGGTCTGGCGGCGAATGTCCGCTACCCGGACCGCGTCCTCGGGCTGCTCGAGGAATCTGCGCCAGTCGCCAGGATCGATCTCCCTGGACCACGATGCCGAGTCGATCAACCCCGAGTCTGTGGCTTTCCCGATATGGATGGTGGCGCTCGACCACGGGTATTCCCAGGCTCGACCGACGATCCCTGCGCGCACCGGGTTCTGTTCTATGTACCGCATGATGGCGAACAGCGCGTCGTCCTCGGCCGGGCACGAATAGAAGCGCGCCTGCCACAGATGCCCGCTGCGAGAGAACTTGATGTTGAATCGCTGGGCGTAGATGAAGTGAGTTCGTCCCAGCGCCAACGCCAATGAATCTGACGCCGCCGGGCGTACGAGCAGATGGACGTGGTTGGTCATGAGGCAGTAGCCCAGCACTTCCAGTCCGGTCTGCTTCGCCCGCTTCCGTAGCAGGCCGAGATAGAAACTCCGGTCGCTGTCGGCGACAAATACTTCCTGCCGGTTGTTGCCGCGCTGGGTGACGTGGTGCAGTACACCGGGAACAACGACACGAGCGATTCTTGCCACCAGTCGATGCTACTTCGAATCGGTCGTCTGTCAATAAATAGTGGCTGTCCCCAATAAGCTCCCAATAAGCTCCAATAAGCTCTTGAAATGAGCTTTGAGTTGAGCTTTCAGACGAGTTTTGACGCGGACTTTCGACGGAGCTTTGAGGCAAGCGATGTGGGAAGCGATGCGCTGAGAGATGAGACGAGCGATGCGTGAAGCGATGGAACAAGCATTGAAGTGAGCGATGGAAGAAGCAATGCGGTGAGCATTCGAGTAAGCATTCTACTATACGTACCGGCGAACTTTGCGGCGAGCTTTCTAAGGAGCTTTCAGCGCAGCTTTGGGCTGCGAGTTTCCCCTTCCCTGTTTGTAGTTTCCAGCGGAGGAGCGGACCGGAATCTGAGCAATCTGCGAGACCGGCGGATAATCCTGAGAGACCCTTCGACTCGTCCGACTCGTGTGGCTTCGCCACCGTAGGAACGAGCAGGGCGACGCTTCGCGCCGTCTGCGGAATCTGTGGATGGTCCTCTTCGTGTCCTCACGTCTGACTTCCAGCATCTATTGCGGAGAGCATGACATACTGGACAGTTCTTGATGTCACTCTCAGTATCCCTATACCCTGTCACCCTGAGC
>DDXO01000026.1 GCA_002347155.1 Caldifarciminota bacterium UBA2258 | reverse complement strand
ACCCCGACGCAGACGAAGACAACTTCAAGTTCTCGCATTAAGTTAGCGCATATGGGGAAGTGTCCCTACTTTCCCCCTACTTTCCCATCTACAATCGTTGGAAGGTCAGGCTCCCGCCGAAGCCGGGGAGGCCGGCGTGATGGAATCCGGTTTCGGCAAGACAGCGAACAAACGCTTGACAAGCGGGGACCGGGAGTTAGAATCCGGCAAGCGGAAGAGAACGTCACGGCTGCAACTGACCGAGGTCAGACCGAGCCAAACACGAGGGGGATTCCTGCGCCGTTTTCGGCGCACCCAACAGAGACCGAATCCAAAGGACAATATGACTATGCGGTTTACTCATCACGCAAGTGCTTCGGAATTAAGCGGTTCCGAGAACGCACGCCCCAGTATCGCTCGAAAAGCGACATGTACCGCGCCGCCGTGTCAGCTTGCAGGGCCTCCATGAGCGCTGTACCAGTGAGGACAGGCTCCACGACCGCCCTGTCGTCTGCTGAGCTAACCGCATAGTCATGAAGAACAAAGAACCTGGAGGACAAGATGCAGAGAAGGACAGTGCGGTTGAGTCCGCCCGTTCTCCTGGCTGCGCAGGCCACACCTGATGTTGGCCTGTCAGTGCGCGGAGGCGGGCGTGAATCTGGGGTCGCGTGCGACACGCACCCGACTCCGACGCGTAGAAACGGGGTCGCGAATGAGAGGAGGAGTCATGATGACTGAGGCTCGATTGCAGTTCTGGGGCAGGCTAGCCCTGCCTGTTCTGGTAGTTGTTGCGAGTACCTGTGCGCAGCCTGACACGGCCTGGACTCTCACCTATCCAAGCACGGCGAGCGGCTACTACCAGCCACTCACGTCTCTCCTTGATGCCACGGGCAGTCTCTACGTGGTTGGCTGGGCGCAGCAGGATTCGAATTCCTTCGGTTCGCTGCTGATGAAGGTCAGCGCGTTGGGTCAGCTAAGCTGGGCGCGCACCTACAACGGACTGACTGCCACGGGTGCGGCAATGGATACGAGCGGCAACGTGTACATCGCCGGCGGCTATGGCGGCACGAGCGCCAACGGGAAGATCTGTGTCATGAAGTACAACCCCAGCGGGGATACCGAATGGGTGCGAACCTACGAAGAGGTGGGCAAGGACTACCGGGCTCTTGGGTCGATAGCCATCGACAGCAGGCAGAACGTCTATGCCTGTGGAGCCGCAGAGTCATCCTCCTGCTTTCCCGTGCGCATCGTGAAGTATCTGCCGAACGGTATGCAGGCGGGCGTCATCAGTTACACTCTGAATCAGGACATGAGGCTCTGCGACGGCCAGTTCCATGTTCTGGCAAACGGGGATGCATACCTGGCCCTGGGTGCGGAGCATCCGCAGCGCCGCCAGGATTGGCTTATAGTGCGGTTGTCATCGGCCAGCCAGGTGCTGTGGCAGAAGGTCTTCAGGGACAGCGGTGACAAATGGGAGCAACCGCGCTCGAGCGAGGTGGACGAGAACGGCAGCCTGTACCTGACCGGAAACGCCTACTCAACCACCACCGGGGCAGTTGACTTCTGCACCATGAAGATTGACTCGTCAAGTAGCATCTTGTGGACGCGCGAGTATCACAGCTCAGACCCGGTTGATGTACCTCGGCACCTCCTGCTCAGCAACGGGAATGTCTACGTTGCCGGCGGGGGATTTGACAGAATAGTCTTGATCAAGTATGACAGTCTTGGCAACGAACAGTGGGTCAGGAGATACGGGGCTGCAGATACGAGCGGCCGAATGGGATACGGCTATGATGGACTGAGTGTCGACCCGGGCTTCCGCCCAATGGCGACTGATGATTCGGGGAATGTGTATCTCACCGGGCTGGGCCATCAGTCCAGCGGTTACTACGGGCTTCTGCTGAAGTATGATGCAGACGGGAATCGCATCTGGGTGAAAAAGCAAGTCCACGAGCAAGGGGTAAAACGAACAGGAGCGACGGTGAACCTGGGCCCAAACGGAGAACTCTATGACATCGGCATTGACGCTGGACCCGGAATCGAAGGCACTCTCTATATCTACGTTGTCAAGTACGGAGGGAGGTAGGGATGACGCGCCGACTAGCTCTGGTCTGCTGTCTCGTCGCTTCGCTCGCATCGGCCGTGCCTTGGGACGGCGTTGGGGCTGGGGCCTACGCGCAATTCTGGGCGAACTGGCCAATTCACGGACACGACGGGTGCCGCAACTACTTCGAGTCCGGCGGCAACTGCTGCAACTTTGCCTCCCGGGCGGCGACTGAGAAAGACAGCCTGAATGACAGCATAGGCGGGAAGGTCAAGTTCTGGGGAATGAGGGAATCGGTGCGTGTGACAGGGCCATGCAGCAGAGAGCGCATCTTCTACGCCGACTCCAACGCATTCGCCGTGCCCCTCAATTCCAAGGGGCACTTCACCTCGATCTCACGGCTCAAGCGCTGTCTGACGAGAAGCTGGACGAGTCCGGTTTCTGGCAGGTGTACAGGATGCGGGTGGGCGGGACTGAGGAGACGAGAATCACGGACGGCACCTGCGATTGCCTGACGCCAGTATTCTCGCCAAACGGGCGTTACATCGCTTACACGAGGTGGCCCATTGACGCGGCCGGCTCATCTGAATTCAGCCAGGTGTGCTACAGGGACGTGTACTACCCTCTGGTTGAGGTGGCGCTCCACGACGCGGATGCGGAGCGGAAGAACCCATGCTGGTCTCCGGACTGCCGGTACATCATCTACGAAAAGACGGCCGAGTCACCCACGCTTGCCCCAAAGAAGCAGAAGCACAGGCAAATCGGCCGCGCGCGCACGCGCCTGAAGCCGCTCTCTGGCGTAGAGGAGCTCTGCGGCATACCGAGGGCCTTCGCGCTGTATCAGAACCGGCCCAATCCCTTCGGACGTGCGACCACTATACGCTACGCGATACCAGTACCTTCATTCACCGAACTCAGCATCTACGACGTCTCGGGCAGGGCAGTCACCAGGCTGGTCCAGTCCGAGCAGAAGCCGGGCTACTACTCAGTCGCTTGGAAGGGCAACGACATGCGCGGGCGCAGCGTCCCGGCAGGCACGTACTTCTACGTGCTCAAGTCGAACGGCAAGATAGCGCAGAAGAGGATGTTGCTGGTAAGGTAGTCGCTTCGCGACTGACCGACACGGTCTAACGGATGAGGGCTGCCCGCGTCTCTGCAGGCAGCCCTCTACCAGCGGGGGACCAGGACCAGGCTGGCCGGTCAGTCGCTCATCAGGGTCTTGGTGCGGGCGCTGCGAATACCGGCCCGGGCGTCGATGAAGTAGGCGCCGGCCGGCAGGCGGCGACCGCGGTCGTCAGTGCCGTTCCAGACCAGGTCTGCCAGCCCGTTGCGGCTCGCCAGCGTGAACGATTTGACAATCCGGCCTGCCGCATCGCAGATGCGAACCGAGACTTTCGGCCCGATTACCCCGTTGAGCCGGACCCTGACATTGCGCCGGAACGGTGTCGGAAGGGCCGAGAGCTGCAGGCGGGGACCGATTTCGGAGACGACTTCCAGGACCGGGGTCGCGAACTGGTCACCACCGGTTACCTCAAAGTCGTCGATGTAGAAGCCTTCACCGACGTCGTTGTCATTGTCGCTCTTGAACGGGATTCTGACCTGGATGGTCTCGCCGACCGGAATCCAGCCGAGGTCGTATCGCTCCTGACACCAGTCGCTTTCGATGCCGCATAGCGGGTCGCCCAGCGCGCCGCCGGTGCCGATGAAGTCAAGGGTGTCGGCATCGCTTCCCCGGACCACGACCACGTAGATGCCGTCCACACCGTAGTTGGGCACGCTGAACCAGCGCCAGAACGAAAGCGAGCAGTTCTCGGCGACCATGAACGGCACGGTCTGGAGCCAGGAGTTCATGTTGTTGGTGTAGCGATGGCTCGAGCTGTCGCCGCAGTACCAGGAGTGGCTGCCGGAGTGGCTGCGATGGGTGGACAGGTGCCACCGGTCACCGGTGCCGCCGTGGGTCCAGAGGGCATCACCTGACTCCATATCGTCGGCAAACCCGAACTCGCCGACCAGCAGTGAGAAGGTATCGGTGAAGACGTAGTCTTTGCAGCGCACCGTGAGCAGTACCGCAGCCAGGTGGGAGCCAGGGCATGAGGCGTCGATGCTGACCTGGAGGCTGTCAGACGGGTTGCAGGCTGAGCCGGGCGCGACCTCGCCCAGTTGAATGCTCTCCGGCGCGAGCACGGTGACGTGCGGGTCGAGCGACGTGAGTCCGGCCCAGGCGCTATGCGCCCAGCCGTGGCCGGGGTTCAGCAGGCCGAGCCTGATTGATTTGGTCTCTCCCGGGAGCGCGGGCGGCCGGGTGTAGCAGTAGCGGCTGAACCGTATCGCGGGCTGGCCAATCTGAACCACAGGATGGAAGACCCGCTGGTCGGATGAAGCGGTGTCGCGGACAAGGAGTTCGAACCTGACTACGTGTCCGTCCTCCGGGTTCGGCCCGATGGCCACGGTGAACGCGGAATCAGCAAAGGCGGAATCGCCGGCGGCGAGCGGACCGATTGTAGCAATGCTGTCCTCGATGTTGATGCAGGGTTCGCTGGCCCGGAGCACGAGCTGCAGCGCTGCTGATGCGCCGGTGCCGGCGTTGTGCATCCAGACCGGCAGCCGGATGGTCTCGTCCGGATTGGCGACGCCATCCCCGTTCCCGGCCGCATCGTCGACCGTCCAGCCGGCGAAGTTGACGTAGATGCCGCCTGAGCAGGGAATCGTGGTCACGGACGGGTAGTAGTTGTGGGCGGTGACGGTCATGGTGAAGTCGCCGGCGGTCGCGGGCTCGGCCTCAAGCCAGGCGGTGCCGGCCGGGCCGGTAAGGGCCGTTGCGTAGCTTTCGGTTCCTTTCATCAAACAGACCAGGGCACCGACCACGGGCGCGCCGGTGCTGTCGGCAACGGTTACGAGCAGCTCGGACCGGCCGAGCGGAATGTCGGCGGGCGCGACTACGTACAGGCTGCACGGGGCGGCGGTGCGCACGGGCATTTCCGGGCAGCCCATCAGGTTGACCTGGTACTGGTGCCAGCGGTAGACGTTGCGGCCGCGAGAGAAGGGCGCGTACCAGGTCTTGGACCAGTCAAGGGCCCGGCCGAGGTTAGTGATGCCTTCGTTCTTGACCGCCCACCAGAACCGGTCGTCGAACTTGTCCGAGTAGCCGAAGCCGGGATTGCCGGGCGAACCCCAGCCGTAGGATGAATTACCGATCATCGCCACCCCGCCGCCGTTGGGGTTGTTGACCCAGGCCTCGCCGATAGAGTTGTAGTCGAAAGCCGTTGTCCAGCAGCCGATGGAATAGAGGATGCCGTGGTCGGGGTTGGTGATGGTGTCGCAGTCGCTCCTGCGCATGGAAGATGTACCGCAGCTCATGACGTCAATCCAGCCGTGGCCGTCGTGGTTCATGAAACTCTGGCCCTGGCGCATCGCGGCCATGACCGAGGTCCGGCTCTCGTTACCGAGGCGCTGGTAGAGTTTGGTTACCTCGTGGCCGGTTGGAAAGCTGGCCTTCTCAAGCCGGTCCTTGTGGACGCCGCCGTCAGTGTAGGGGTTCGACCACAGTACTTCGGCAAAGAACAGGACGTTGTCCAGATAGCCGGGCGACGGCTGCCGTTCGTACTTCAGGAGCTTGTTGACAAAGGCGCGGGCGTCGGCGATGTTCTCGGCCGGCGCCCGGCCGACCGAGATGTCAGGGTAGAGGTCTATTGAGTCGTCAACCTCGCCGAACACGTTGTTGCTGTTGGCGTCCCAGGTGCCGTCCAGGTCCGCGAAGTACAGGTCGCAGGGCAGGGAATCCTCGCGCGGGTCGATGTTAGCCTCGCTCGTCATTGCGAACGCCTTACGGTACGGGATGACATTGACGTCGCCGCCGAGCAGGACGTACTTCGCGCCCGAGTCAGGCAGGGTCTTCATGTAGTTGCGCAGCTTCTCCGCGTCGTCACGGCCGGGATAGGTGCCGGTAACCCAGTCGATGTGTCGGACAACGGTACGGACGCCCTTCTGTGTCTTCCAGTCGGCCAGGCGCTGGAAGATAGTGTCGAACGTCGTCGAGGTGACAATGACGTAGTCAAAGGCATCGAGGTCGAGCGACGTAGCCGGTGGGAGCGGGTCGTATTCCACGGTCACGGCGAAGCGGGGGCAGTATTCCAGTTGCCGGCTGCTGCCCGCGTAGCGGACCGGATAGACGAGCAGTTCCACGACGGTCCGGCCGTCGCGGGTGCTCGTTCCGGTCCAGACCGCAGGCTGGTCAGGCCAGGGCCGGCTTGACTCATAGACTGCCGGGTCCGGTGCCGTGAAAGCCGCCAGCTTGTTTGACTTGGACAGGATTGCCTGTTGCTGGGAAGGGAACACGGTTGCGTCCGACTCCAGTCCTACCCAAGCCTCGGGTTTGGCTTGGACCGCGGTTACGCGGGCGCGGCCAGGCAGGGTCAAAGAGACCGGCCGCACCGGCAACTGCGGGGCGCCGGGCTGGTCAGTTACATCCATTGCCTGCCCAGTGACCAGTCCGTAGCCTTGATGGTCGGCAAGCTGGAAGTCCTGTTTGCTGAAGTTCACTTTCTCGGACATTGTCCCGGCTTGCAGGACCGTGGCAGCCAGGAACAGAATCGCGTATCTCACACAGCCTCCTGTACACAAAGTATGAATGAACTACCTGTAATCACTGTCCGCTTAGACGACCATTATAGGCTGCCGGCCGGACGGGCGCAAATCGAGAAGCGCCGGCAACGCAGAGGAAATGCCGAGCGCCGAAGTGCGAACGCCGAACTGCGGTGCGGCCTACGGCCCGAACCGGCACTGGAGCCGGCTCTTGCCCGAACCGGGCGGGGCTTGACAATGCCGGAGCCAGACCTAGCATGTTCGCGAGGAAAACGTGAATTCAGTGCGCTTCCGGTATGCTGGATGCTGCATGCTGAATGCTGTCTGCACTCCGTCATCACTCGTCCGCAACATCACCATTGCGGAGTAGGGGGAGACTGTGAAAACACCGTTGTCCGCATTCTGCCTGAGCCTGCTGATTGTCGGCCTCGCGCCGGCTGCTGATTCGCTCAACGTCAGGCTCATCGGCGCTTGCAGCTTGCCGGGGGAGCCTGCCGGTATTGCAGTCAGAGAAGGCTATGCCTATGTCGCAGACTGGGATTCCGGTCTGTGCGTGATCTCTCTGTCGAATATCGCCAGACCTGTTCGGGTCGGGTACTGCGGGATGCCCTGCGGCTCGGTCTTCATCGATAGGCAGGAGAGACGAGCATACGTCGGTGATGGCCGAGCGTTGCAGATAATGTCACTCTCCGATCCTGCCCATCCAACTGAAGTCGGGCGCTGCACGACTGCTTGGGTCTATGCAGTGGCGGTCGAAGGGCAGTACCTCTATGGCTCCGATGGGATGTGGTTTTCAGTCTTCTCAGTGGAGGACCCGGCCAACCCGGTTGAAGTTGGCGGCTGCCGGGTAGCGGAAGGTGGCTACGATATCGCGATCAGCGGCGGCTACGCCTACGTCGCCGACAACTACTATGGTCTATTCGTGGTGTCCATTTTGGACCCGTACAATCCGGTCGTGGTGGGTGAGTTGCCGGGGCATTGCTTCGGTGTCGCTGTGGATGGAGATTACGCATACGTCACTGACCGTGACTCAGGGTTCCGCGTCGTTTCGATAGCGGACGCCTCTCGTCCAGTGCAAGTCGGACGCACGCCGTTGCCCGATCACTGGTCCGGAGCGGTTGATGTGCGCGATGGCTATGCCTACATAGCGAACGGTGATGCCGGACTGCGGGTTATCTCGGTCGCGAATCCGAAGAATCCCATAGAGATCGGGTATTACGGCACGCAGGACTATTCTCTCGATGTGGCCACCTGCGGAGACTACGTGTATGTGACGGACTACGAATCGGGACTCCATATCTACCAGTTCTACGCCGGTAGAATTGACGTGCCGAACGAGGAAGCGATGCCGACGGTTGTGCGCGGTGCCCTGCTTCTTCCGGCGTCAGGCGTAGAGCGTGGAGCGTCGAGCGTCCTGCTGGACGCGGCGGGGCGGAAGGTGACGGATCTGCAGCCGGGCGCGAATGATGTGAGCAAGGTAGCACCCGGCGTGTACTTCGTGCGTCAGGCGTCGAACGTGATGCGTGGTGCGTCGAGCGTCCGCAATGTCCTGATTGTGAGATGAGGAGGTTTCGTGAAGCGTATGGTCGTTGCTGTCCTGTTGCTGGCGGCCGGGATGGCCGTGGCGTGGGAACCGGATGTCAGGCTGACCGACAACTCGTATGCCGACTACACGTACTGGAGCGGACAGCGCCGTGTGGCGGTGGATTCAGGCGGGCGCGTTCACGTCATCTGGTACGTGATGAACACGGGTCTCGGTACCTACCGGTTCCAGGTTTACTACAAGCGGTACAATCCCGGCTTCGGCTGGACCCAGGACACGATGCTCAGCGCCGACCTCTACGCCGACAGCACCAACAACAAGTACCCGGCGATAGCCGTAGACTCGTCGGGGCGGGTTGTCGCAATCTGGGGCAACGACACGTCCTCGGATGCCGACGCCTTCATCTACTACAAGACCTGCATGCCGGAGGGCGATGGCAACGGCGGCTGGGATTCAGCTTCGCGGCTGCTGTCGCCCGCCACAACCGGCTACACGCGCGAGTCGCCGAACCTGGCCGCGACCCCGGACGGCCACGTGCATGCAGTCTGGCGCGAGGTCAAACCGGGCGGCAGCATCTCTATCGCCTACCGTGAACTCATCGACACAGTCTGGCAGCCGCAGGCTGATCTGGAGCCGAATTCCAACTACAAGGTCTATCCGGCGGTCGCGGGCGGGCCGGACAACAGCGTACACGTTGTCTGGCATGGCCGCAACGGCCCGAGCGGCAACTACAATATCTGGCACAAGTCCCGCACCGATACAACCTGGGGAGTTATGGAGAACGTCTCGAACGGCTCACGCCACCAAATGTATCCGTCCCTCGCGGTTGACCCGGTTGCAGGCGAGCCGCACGCGCTCTGGGAGGGCTATGAGGCGAGCGGGATCAGGTTACGTATTATCCACAATCATCGAGCCGGCGGGATTTGGCAGGCATGCGACACGGTGTCTGAGCCGGGTTCGGCATACGATCAGGACATCGGTCAGATTGCCTTCACCCGGGATGGTGCCGGCCATGCGGTCTGGGTGGGCAGGAGCGATTCGTTCCCGACCGTGGGCCAGCTTCGGTACAGCCAGCGCTCAATCACCGGGACCTGGGGCGCACCGGAGAATATCACGTCTGCGGCCAGCACGCGCGAGCGTCCGTCTATCGCCGACGGCGGCAACTCCGCCTCACCATTCCATCTTCATGTCGTCTGGTCCGACTACCGCGACGGCAACTCAGAGATGTACTACAAGCACGACTCGGTCGTCCTGGCACTCAGCGATAACCCGCAACCGCACGACCGCGGCGCGCGTCCTATGGCAAGCATCGTGCGCGGAGTGCTGGTGTTGCCGCGGGACATGACCGAATTGTCCGGCAATTCGGATCGTGTCCCAAGGCCGGTCCTGCTGGACGCGACGGGCCGGAAGGTGATTGACCTGAGGCCAGGCGTCAATGATCTGTCGGGGCTCGCTGCCGGCGTCTACTTCGTCAGAGAGCAGTCAGCAGCCAGTACTCAGCATCCAGTGACGTGGAACGTGAAGAAGGTCGTTATCCAGAAATAGGAGGCGAGTGTGCCAAGAGCGATAGTTCTTCTTGCGGTGATGGCGGCCGTTGCGGTCGCGGCGTGGGTGCCGGTCGGGCCGGATGGCGGGAGTGTGGCCGCGCTCGCGGTTTCGCCCGGCCAGCCGACAACCCTGGTGAGCTTGCTTCACTCGACTGACACGCTGCAGCCGGTCTATCGGACAACGGATGCCGGTGGCGCCTGGGAGGCCGCGGGCAGCGTGCCGTACCTGGCTTTGGTCGTGATTGACCCGTTCGACCCGCTGACAGTCTATGGGAGCGACGGCGGCGGCGCCATCAGGCGTTCGACCGACGGCGGGGCAACGTGGCGGTCGGCGTCCGTCCCGTTCTACGGTCAGGCGTTAGGGTGCGACCCGTATGTCCCGGGCCGGGTCTACGCCGCCGGCGGAGTCTACGATACTATCACGCTGCCCATGTTCAGTGTCTCGACCGACCACGGCGAGTCCTGGAGTTCGTCACTGGTGGCCGATGACACCGGGTACATCTACTCGCTTGAAGTGAGCCCGGTCGTCTCGGGCGTCATCTTCCTCGGCGGCGACTATGGCATGGTGTACCGTTCAACCGACTGCGGCCTGACGTGGGAGCCGCGCTCGAATGGCCTATCTCCTGACAACTACGTCCTTGCGCTCTCTGCCAGCCATGCCGATGCGGGTTTGGTCTGCGCCGGTACGGTGTCCGGTGTGTTCCGGACAACCGACACCGGGGGCAGTTGGCATCAGGCGGGCGGCCCGCAATACGTCATGAGCGTGGACATGAGCCCGGTCGAACCGGCCCGGGGCTATGCCAGCGGTTACGATACCGGCTCGGCCTGCTATTCCACGACCGACGCGGGTGCGAGCTGGCAGCGGGTGTCGTCCATCACCTCTTCTGTAAGTCTGGGCGGCGTCATCGCCGACGCGGAATCGGCAGACGGTGTCTGGTGCGGGACCTCCGCCGGCGTGGTGAAGTCCACCGATGGCGGCCGGACCTGGAACCCGCGGAGCGCCGGCATCCACAGCGCGGTCATAACGACCGTCAGCGTTCCGGGCTGGAATCGGGAGCGCGTCTACGCAGCGGTCGAGGGCGTCGGCGTGCACAAGTCGTCCGACGCAGGCCAGACATGGGAGCGGTGCACGGACTTCCTGGCCTGCGGAAACATCTGCGGTATCGGGCTGGGCCAGGGAACCGGCGGCGACCGGCTCTATGCGCTCGAAGGTTCCGGCTGAGGGTACGCCGAGCTCTTCGTGAGCTCGGACGGCGGCGCCGTCTGGACACAGATTGACTCGATGTGGTACAACGATGGCGGGTGCGTGCTGGTCCATCCGGAGAGCGCGAACGTGGTCATTACCGGCGGCCAGACATCACCCGGATACTTCGGCGTTTCGGTCTCGCGCGATTCGGGAAGGACCTGGGCCCGTCACACCCTCTGGAGCTTCTACGCCGATTTCTGCTACTCGCTGGCAGTCGCGCCTTCTCAGCCCCGGACCGTGTTTGCGGGCGGGCGTGGGAGCTTTGCCGGAATCGTATTCCGGTCTACCGACCTCGGTGCCAGTTGGCAGCGGACCGCCGGCTCGCCCGACTACGACGTCTACGGGCTCGCGGTCCATCCGACCGACCCGACCACGGTTATCGCCGCAAGCGCGAGCGGCATCTACCGCACGACCGACTCGGGGGACAACTGGACCAAGGTCAACGTCACGCTCGGTTTCTACTCGGTACGGTTCCTGTCGGTCGGCGGCGAGACACTCGCCGCAGGCGGAGACAGCGGCGTGTTCATCTCCACGGACCGCGGTCTGAACTGGAACGACATCAGCACCGGCCTTGAGGGCAGCGGTGTTGCATGTCTTGACTTCGCCGAGCGCAGCGGCGACGTGCTGATTGCCGGGACCCGGGGCGCCTCTTGCTGGTCATGGGAGTTTGTCCCCGGCATCGAGGCAAGTCCCTACGCGGACGTGCGCACCGCGATCCCGATGCCGACGGTTGTGCGAGGAGTGGTGAATCTGGCAGTAGACAGTAGACAGCAGACAGAATACAGGGCGGCTTTGCTGGATGCGGCGGGGCGCAAGGTCATGGACCTGCATCCAGGCGCGAATGACGTGTCCCGACTTGCGCCCGGCGTCTACTTCGTGCACCAGCCGGCCGCCCTGCGGCGAGTCGTGATAGCGAAGTAGCGAGGCAGGATGCAGACTGCTCTTGACGCCGACCGGATTCAGCCGTAGACTGCACGGCAGAGAAAGCCAAAGGAGGTCCGAGTGAAGTGGTATGTTGTTTCGTCAGTTGTGCTCCTGTTGTTCACCGCGCCGTCGGCGCCGGCTGAGCCGAGCTTCGGCGACCCCGTGCTGTGCGCGGGACAGACCAGCGAGTGGTGGCAGGCGCCGCCTTCCGGCCGCATCGGCCCGCGCAATGAGTTGTACGTCGCGTGGACCCACTCAGGTTTCGGGTCCGGGGACGGCGGCGTCTACTTCGCCCGCTCGCTCGACACCAACCGCACCTGGTCGCCGGGCATCACCATTCACTTCTGGGACCCGAGCTGGATTCACGCGGTCTACTCCGGGCCGACTCTGGTCGAGTTCAACGACACACTCTACTGCCTGTACTGGACCAAGCCGGAGGGGTCTGAGGCGCGTCACCTCTACGCCTCGCGGTCGGACGACCGCGGGGCAAGCTGGAACATCTTCGAGACCTCGATATCCGGCAGCGTCTCCGACAACCCGGGCAGGGTCAGCTATGTCGTGCTGCCGGGCGGGGTCGTCCACCTGGTGTTTGCCACCCGCCTCGGCATGGCCCGGGACCGCACCTATTACTGCCGTTCGACCAACGGCGGCATCACCTTCTCGGCGCCCGCGCCGCTGCCCGGCGACCCGTCAGCGACCAGCGTCTACGCGCCGTCGTTCGTTGTCGCTACCGGCGGCGAGTTGCTGGTCGCGGTCACCTACTCCGGCCCGGCGCTCGTGCTCAATCGCTCGACCGACAACGGCGCGACGTGGGATACCACACGTCTGACCGCTCAGCTCGGGGCCGGCAGCTACCCCTCGCTCTACTCCGCCGGCGCGAACCGGCTTTACCTGCTCTGGCAGGGCCCGAGCAACGGCGAGCTTCGCTTCGCCGGTTCCGAAGACCTCGGACGCACGTGGAGCGCGCCTTTCTCTATCGTCGGCGCGAGTTGGTCATGCGGGTTTGCCGCGCGCGACGACCGCGTGCTCGCGCTCTGGGGCGACGCCGGCGCGTGGGACAACTTCCAGCGTCATTCGAGCGACGGCGGCGCGACCTGGGCCGCGGCAGAGCCGGTATGGTCATCGAACCCGTTCCCGGGCGACTGGCTCACGTTCCGTGCCGATATCCGCAACGACCTCGCCGCCTTCTGGATGCACCCTGAGCCCGGCAGCATCGAGGCCACCTATTGCGCCGCGGCGGAGTGGCAGACCGGTGTAAATGAGCCGGGACGGGTGGTCGTGCCGACTGCGCCGGCGCTTACCGCGACGCCCTCCGTGTTCAGCAGTCTGACCGCGTTCGGCTTCCCGGCCGGGTTCCGGCCCGGCACGGTGCTGGTCTGCGATGCTTCGGGACGCCCGGTGCGCCGGCTCGATGGTTCCACCGGCCTGCGCTGGAACGGGGCCGACGAACGCGGCCGGCGCCTACCGGCCGGTGTCTACCTCTGCCGGACCGACGGTCTGCGCCCGGTCCGGGTCGTACTTGTCGACTGAGGGATGATGAGGGCGCTGCGCGTGGTTGCCGGACTGCTGTTCATGGCCGCGGCGGCGACCGGCCAGCCCCGGCTGCTGACGGTACTCGATGGCCGCGAGGCCTTTGGCCGTTTCGGCGAGGCGGTTGCCGGCCTCGACTTCAACGATGACGGGTTCGCCGACGTCTTTGTCGGCGAGCCGGGCTGGAACCGGGTCCACTGTTACTTCGGCGGCGCGGAGTTCGACACCGTTCCCGACCTTGTCTTCCGCGGGCTGGCCGGGACCTCGTTCGGCACCGCGGTCGCTGCTGTCGGCGACTTGAACGGCGACGGCATCGCCGACCTGGCTATCGGCGCTCCGCGTGACAACTCCGGCGCCGCCGGCGCGGGTCGGGTGTTCGTCCATTTCGGTTCGAACCAGCCCGACACGGTTCCTGACCTGCTCCTGACCGGCCGGACCACGGGTGGCCGTTTCGGCTGGGCCATAGCCGGCCGCGGTGACGTCAACCGTGACGCGGGATGCGACCTGCTCGTCGGCGCGCCGGGCGAGCAGCGGGCGCGACTGTTCTTCGGCGGCGCGCTCCTCGACACTGTTCCCGACCTCGTGTTGCGCGACGGCAACGGCGACTACTTCGGCGGCGCGGTCGCCCTGCCCGGCGACGTCACCGGCGACACCTGCGGCGATATCCTGGTCGGCGACTACCGGCACACCGGGCCGCTGCTGCACGGCGGCGGCTGTTTTCTTCACCATGGCGGCAGCCCGCCCGACCCGAACCTCGACCAGTTCTGGGAAGGCGACGGGCAGAACCGCCAGCTCGGGGTCGTCCTCTGCGGACCCGGCGACTTGAATGGCGACGGCGTGAATGACCTCGTCTTTGCCGGCTCGTACGCCGCGGTCGTGGACCTCCACTGGGGCGGCCCGGATATCGGCAACCCGCCCGACCTGAGGCTGAGCGGCCAGCGCCGATTCGGTTCCTCGCTCGCCGGCGGGCTGGACCTGGACCGCGACGGGTTCGACGACCTCCTGGTCGGCGCGGACGGCAACGACCTCGGTGTCCCGTCCGGGCCGGGCTACGTCAATCTCTTTCCTGGTGGTGACCCGATGAGCGTCAGTCCCTATGCCGTGGTTGCCGGCGAGGCGGACGGCGACATGTTCGGCGCGGGCATCTGCCTGCCCGGCAAGGTTGACGGCGACAGCTCGTTGGAATTCGTGGTCGGTGCGCCCGGCCATGACAGCCGCGGCGAGAACGCGGGCCGCTGCTACGTCTACTCGTACGGCTCGACCGGGACGGTGGAGAGTGAGGAGAGTGACGTGGGAATCGTGCAGGGCGGAGCAACCATCGTCCGCGGCGTGCTGGTGCTCGGCGCAGGAGACAGTAGACAGAAGATGGCATACATGGCGAATCTGCGGGACGCCTGCGGCAGGAACGTCATGGAGCTTTCGCCTGGAGCAAACGATGTCTCCCGGCTTGCGCCGGGTGTGTACTTTGTCAGGGCTGTCAGTCGTGAGCTGTCAGCCGAAAGCTGTTACAAGATCGTGATTACGAGATAAGGAGGCAAGATGCGACGCTCTCTTTTGCTGTTGGCACTAGGCTGTCTGCTGTCGGTCGTCCCCGCACAGTGGCTTGAGACCACGGTCACGCTGCGCGATTCGGCCTATCCTTCGGCGATATGCTACAACTCGCAGGAGAGCAAGGTCTACTGCACCGATGAGATGCATGATGAGGTCGTGGTCGTCAGCGGCACGACGAATGGAATCCTGGAGCAGGTACCGGTCGGCCAGCGGCCCATCGCCGTCTGCTACAACTCCGCGAACAACCGGGTCTACAGCGCCAACTACCTCAGCGGCGACGCGAGCGTGATTGACGGCGGGGGCGACAGCGTCGTCGCGACGGTCCCGACCGGGGAATGGCCCTATGCCATCCTGTACTACCCGCTGCGGAACAAGGTCTACGTAGCCAACTCGGGCAGCGACAACGTCACCGTGATTGACGGCGGGACGAACCAGGTGCTGGCCACGGTGGGCGTCGGCTCGGTGCCGCGCGCGCTTTGCGCCAACCCGACCAACGACAAAATCTACTGCGCCGACAACAACAGCGGCTCGGTGACGGTCATCGACGGCACGAGCAACCAGGTCCTTGCCACGGTCAGCACCGGCGCGCGGCCGAGGTCGCTCTGCTACAACCCACGCAGTAACAAGGTCTACTGCGGGAACTACCTGAGTGATGACGTGGCGATAATTGACGGGGCGTCGAATGCAGTCATCACCACGGTCAGCACCGGGTTCCTGAGCGCGCCGCGGGTGCTGTGCTACAACCCGCGCAACAACAAGGTCTACACCGCGAACTGGTCAAGTGGCAACGTCACCGTGATAGACGGAGGGACGAACCAGGTGCTGACCCATGTCCCGGCCGGCAACGGGCCGTGGTCGGTCTTCTACAGCCCCCAGAGCAACAAGGTCTTCTGCGCCAACTTCTACGGCGACGACGTGACGGTCATTGACGGCGCGACCGACAGCGTCCTCGAGAGCATACCGGTTACGGAAGAGCCGGTGGACTTCTGCCACAACCCGGCAGAGAACCGGGTCTATGCCGCGAACTGCATGAGTGCGTGCATCTCAGTGCTGCGCGACACCGTCGAGGTCTCGGTCCGGGAGAGCCCGGGTCACGGCCTGTTAAGTCCCCGATTCGGGGCGACCGTGGCCCGCGGACTGCTGATGCTCGGCGCAGTAGACAGCAGACAGAATGCGGGATCTGGAGCTGCACTGCTCGACGCGGCCGGGCGCAAGGTCATGGAGCTTCGGCTGGGACCCAACGACGTGCGGCATCTGTCCCCGGGCGTCTGTTTCGTGCGCTCGGCCACGGCCGTCACCAAGGTTATCATCACGAGGTAGGGAGGTATCGTGAAACACATCCTTACGCTACTGATGCTCTGCGCCGTTGCGACCTCAACCTGGACTACCGTTCTTGTGGATGGCTCGTCCGAGAACACGGGAACGTCAATCGCCCTCAGCACGGGCGGCGGCATCATCCACGTTGCCTACTACAGCTCGGCCGGGATGAAGTACGCCCGGCACGACACTTCCGGCTGGCTGGTGGATACTCTGGACTCGTGGACCGGTCCGCACAATCGCGGTCCGTCGCTGCAGCTTGATTCGCTCGGCCGGCCCTGCATCGCCTACTACCGCGGCACGCCCTGGCTCGCCCGCTGGACCGGCTCCGAGTGGCAGCAGGAGGAGATCGATGCCGACCCGAGCGGCGACTACGTCTCGCTCGCCTTCGACTCGCTCGACTCGCCCCACGTCGCGTACAACAAGCCGGTTGGCCTGTTCGATAGTCGGCTCAAGTATGCTCGGCACGACAGCGCCGGCTGGCACCCGGAGAACGTCGACGCTTCCAACAGCGGCTACGACTGCGCGTTGGGCTTCGACCAGTCGGGTCAGGCGGTAGTAGCCGACTGCGCGTCGTGGAGCAACGGTGCGGCCTACTACCGCGTCCGGACCGATTCGGGCTGGACCAAGGAGACCGTCCTTGCCGCGGACGCAAGCCAGAGCAGCATGGTCCTCGACCCCGCGGCCCGGCCGTGCATCAGCTACTACTGGACCGGAGATGAGGACTACGACCTGCGCTTCGCCTGGCTCGAAGCCGACACTTGGCGGTTCGAGGTCGTAGACCACGGCCTGCAGCAGACCAAACGCGGCTGGGACAATTCCATCGCGGTCGACGGGCGCGGGTTCTACCACATCTCCTACCACGCCCATAATGAACGAGAACTGCGCTGCGCCTGGGGCAGGCCCGGCGAATGGACGGTTGAGGTCGTTGACCAGGTCGGGATGTGGAACCTGACCAGCTCGATAGCGGTGGACTACGGCGGCCGGGCGTACATCGCCTACTGCGACGAGGACGAAGGTGACGCGCTCTACGTCGCGGTGCGCGACGAGCCGATCGCGGTGGCTGGACCCCGGAGCCCCGGGCGCCAGGCCTCAGACTTCAGGCTCGGAGTAACCATCGTCCGCGGCGTGCTGCGCCTGGAAGAAGGCTCAAGCCCAAGCTCAAGCCCAAGCTTGCTGCTGGACATTACGGGACGGAAGGTGCTGGACCTGAAGCGCGGCGCGAATGACGTGAGCCGGATGCCGCCCGGCGTCTACTTTGTCCGGGCTGTCAGCAGTGAGCGGTCAACTACAGGCTGTCACAAGGTCGTGATTCAGC
>DDXO01000030.1 GCA_002347155.1 Caldifarciminota bacterium UBA2258 | reverse complement strand
AGGGTGCAGGGAAAGTCAGCGTTCTTACCTGGGGAGACCTGCTGCTCTGCTGTCTGCGGACAGCAAGCCTGGCTGCGAGGTCGGGTTGAGGCGGCAGGAGTCAGCCGAGGCCATAGTACCGGTGCCGTCACGCCGGGAAGGGCTGAACGTGGAGTAGGACATGGATTCTAACGGCTCGCGGGACGAGCGAAGAAGGCAGACTTTCCCGGATAGGGATACTACTGGCCGGGCGAAGGCGGTGAAGCCGTCGGGATTCAGCCAGAGGGTCGAGCCGTCCCCGGCGCTACAGAAGGAAGTGTCCAAGGCAACAGGCGATGCGGGCGTATGGGAGCGGGTGTTCCAACGGGATAACCTGCTGCGTGCGCTTGTGCGGGTCGAGCGGAACGGCGGAGCACCGGGCGTTGACGGGATGACGGTGGAACAACTCCGGCCGTATCTTAAGCGGCACTGGCCCGAAATCAGGGTCGCGCTCGATGCGGAGACCTACCAGCCGAAACCGGTGCTCAGGCGCGAGATACCGAAGTCTGGGGGCGGGGTGAGGTTGTTGGGTATTCCTACGGTGATAGACCGTCTCATCCAACAGGCGCTGGCACAGGTGCTGACGCCACTGTTCGAGCCGGGATTCTCCGACTCAAGCTACGGGTTTCGGCCCGGGCGGAAAGCCCACGATGCGGTCAGGAAGGCTCAGGAACATATCAATGAAGGGTATGGCTGGGTAGTGGACATCGATCTGGAGAAGTTCTTTGACCGGGTCAACCACGACAAACTGATGGCACGAGTAGCGCGAGTAATGAAAGACCGGCGGGTGCTCAAGCTTATCCGGAAGTATCTGGAGTCCGGGGTAATGGTCAACGGGGTGAAGGTCGAGATGCGGGAGGGTACGCCGCAGGGCGGGCCACTCTCGCCACTCTTGGCCAACATCATGTTGGACGACCTGGACAAAGAACTGGAGAAGCGGGGGCACCGGTTTGTGCGCTATGCGGACGACTGCAACATCTACGTGAAGAGCCGGCGTGCCGGCGAGCGACTGCTGGCCGGCGTCGGACGGTTTCTGGAGCGGAAGCTGGGTCTTCGGGTCAACGCGAAGAAGAGCGGAGTAGACCGGCCGCAGAAGCGGAAGTTCTTGAGCTTCAGCTTCTACTGGCGGCAGGGTCGAGCTCTGATACGCGTGGCCGACGAGGCGAAAGACCGCTGTTGGGAGCGACTGCGGCGATTGACCAGACGTACCCGGTCGGACGGGCTGGAGGAAGTCATCCGAACCATCAACGAATACACAAAGGGCTGGATTGATTACTTCCGGCTGGTAGATACGGACTGGGCGTTTCGGGAGTTGGACCGGTGGCTTCGGCGGCGGCTGCGACAGATGCTCTGGAAGCGCTGGAAGCGAGGTCGGACACGCTACGAGAGGCTACTTGAGCTGGGCGTACCGACCGAACTCGCCGTACTGGGTGCAGGTGGCACGAGTCCATGGCGCATGGCGGCAACGCCAGTGGTAAACATGGCCTTGAGCAACGCCTACTGGGAACGAGAAGGACTGACCAACATCACCGAACGCTATCGTCGGTTGCGCGAGACTCTGCGAACCGCCGGATGCGGCCCCGCATGTCCGGTGGTGTGAGAGGGGGCGACTGCAAAGCCGCCCCCTACTCGATCAACCTCGGAAGGACACAGCGCGCCGGGCGCGCGGGTCAAAGGCCAAGAGACAAGTAGCAACTGGCGCGGGCGGGTAGCAGGAGGCTGGCGGGCTCTCGACCGCCGCCTATTGTCCGGGTGGTTCCGGCTCTACCTTTGCCAGATAGGTTGTGGCGGTGAGTCGGGCAAGGCGACGGACTCGGGAGATGTAGTTCTGTCGCTCGGATACACTGATGGCGCCGCGGGCTTCGAGCAGGTTGAAGAAGTGCGAGCACTTGATGACATGGTCGTAGCCCGGGTAGACGAGGCCGAGTTTGAGCAGGCGCTGCGCCTCGGATTCGAACTTGTCGAACATCTCGCGGTAGAGCACGACGTCGGCTTCTTCGAAGTTGAACTTTGAGAACTCCTCTTCGTTCTGGCGGTAGACATCGCCCCAGGTCAGGCTTTCGTTCCACTTCACGTCGAAGATGGAGTCAACGCCCTGCACGAACATGGCGATGCGCTCGAGTCCGTAGGTAAGTTCGACCGGGATGATCTTGAGGTCAATCGAGCCACACTGCTGGAAGTAGGTGAACTGGCTGATTTCGATGCCGTTGAGTTCGACCTGCCAGCCGAGTCCCCACGCGCCGAGGGTCGGCGACTCCCAGTCATCCTCGGTGAACCGGATGTCGTTCTTCTTCAAGTCGATGCCGATGGCCTCAAGGCTCTTCAAGTACAGGTCCTGGATGTCGGCCGGTGCAGGCTTGAGTATCGCCTGGAGTTGCCAGAACTGCTGGACACGGAGCGGGTTCTGGGCATAACGGCCGTCGCGCGGCCGCTTGGACGGTTCGATGTAGACAACGTTCCACGGCTTCGAGTCGAGTACGCGGATGAAAGTGGCCGGGTTGAACGTGCCGGCACCGACTTCGGAGTTGTAGGGTGCGACGATGGCGCAGCCGCGGTCAGCCCAGTAGGACTGAAGACGGGAGATGATATCCTGGAAGGAGATCATGCGGCTCCAGACAAATCAGAATTCAGAGACCAGAAACCAGAAATCAGAAGCGCGGACGCGGATGGACTGAACCACGGATAGACACGGATGCGCGGGCAGATGATACCCGCGGGCGGGACGAGCTTCGTATCTGTCTGACTATCTGCGTTCATCCGTGGTTAGCATTCCTAGTCTTCGCTCTGCATTCTGATATCTGCGTCTTCCGGTCCCTCATCTACAGTCCCAGGTCGGGCGCGATGGACTGCATCGAGCCGACGCAGATGGCGGTGAATTCCTCTAGCGAAAGTCCGAGTTCGGAGCAGGTGGCAATCTGTTCGCGGTTGGCTCCGGCCGCGAATTTCTTCTCCTTGTACCGGCGGAGGATGAACTCCGTGTCCACGTTCGCGAGCTTCTTGGTCGGGTGCATGAGGGCGGCGGCGACAATCAGGCCGGTGATGGGGTCGGACGCGTAGAGCGCGCGGTCGAGCCTGAACTGGATCGGGACAGCACAGACGTGGGCTTTCACCGCCTGGATGATGTCCGGTTCCACGCCCTTCCCGGCGAGAATCTCCGCACCGACGTGGCCGTGCTTCGACGTGTCGTCCTTGGTCTGGTCGTAGTCGATGTCGTGGAGCAGGCCGGCAAGTCCCCACTTCTCTTCGTCCTCGCCGAGTTTGCGGGCGAGCCCGCGCAGGCACGCCTCGGTGGCGAGCATGTGTTTGAGGAGATTGAGGTTGGTGACCATCGAGGTCACGAGCGAGTAGGCTTCAGCGCGGTTCATGGTATGCTCCAGTCAGATCGGTTTGGGTCGGGCAATTATAGAAGCGAGGCCCCGATTGTCAAAAGGGTTGCGGTCAGTCGAAGCTCAGGGCGGCCAGTGCTTTCCGCAGCCGCTCGATTGCGGTGTGGTGCGTCATGTCGAGGTGGAGCGGTGTGACCGAGATGTACCCGGAGTATGCCGCTTCAAAGTCTGTGCCTTCGGTATCTTCAAACGCCATCTCGCCATCAATAGTCCATGACACGTCGCCGTCAGGCAGCCTGCCCCTTATCGCCATGTCGCGGTAGATTCTCCGGCCCAGGCGCGTGACCTTGATGCCTTTGACTTCACCTTCGGGGATGTTGACGTTCAGGAGGGTTTTGGGCGGCAGCACGCTGTCGAGGAGCAGGGGCACAAGACGACGGAGAAAACGGATGGCGACTGCACGGTTCTCGCCGGTCTTGATGTAGGAGACAGCGACCGAGGGCATGCCGAGCATTGTGCCCTCAATCGCGGCAGCGACGGTGCCGGAGTAGAGCACATCATCACCGAGGTTGGGGCTGTCATTTATACCCGAGAGAACGAGGTCGATTTTGTGCTTCAGGATGCCGTGGTGCGACACGAGGACGCAGTCGGTCGGCGTCCCGTGCACGGCGAGCCAGCGCGGCCGCAATCGCCACACGCGTATGGGCTTGCGCAGGGTGAATGAGTGACTGGCAGCCGACTGATTAACGGCAGGCGCCACAACCCAGACCCGGCCAAGTCCCTTGATACCACCGTGGAGGTCCTTGATACCCTGTGCCTCGACGCCGTCGTCGTTGGTCAACAGGATGAGCGGTCTGGAACCGGACTTGAGCATGGCCAAGTATACACAGGAAAGCACGAAGGACAAAGTCGTAAGGACGAGGCAAGTGCAAAGGGGAAATGACCAAGTCAGACTTTGGACTTTCTGATCCGTTTTCTCCTTAGTCCTTATCACTTTGTCCTTGCCGCCCAATCGCGGTGGGCTGGGTTTGACAGCCCGGGGCATATGGCTAGAATCAACGTCCCGCCGGCGTAGCTCAGTTGGTAGAGCAACGGAATCATAATCCGTGTGCCAGGGGTTCGACTCCCTTCGCCGGCATCCGAGAATGCTCGAATGCCGATTGTCGAATGGCGAATCTCGGATCTGAAGGAGCTTTCGAACTGCGGCGGCAAGTACACGAAGTGGCATTACTGCTGATTCTCGAAGTGGATTGCACACGGCGGGGCCGAAAGCCCCGCTTTTGTTTAAGCAGGAGGTACCATGGGTCTTGAAGAGACGAAGTCGAAGTACGTCTGGATAAACGGCAAGTACGTGCCGTGGGCGGACGCAAACATCCACATCTGCTCGCACGTCATCCACTACGGTACGGGCGTGTTCGAGGGCATCCGGTGTTACAAGACGCCTAAGGGCCCGGCGATCTTCCGGCAGAAAGAACACACCGACCGGTTGTTCAACTCGGCCAAGATCTACCGGATGGACGTGCCGTTCACCAAGGAGCAGGTGAATGAGGCGATGGTCGAACTCATCCAGAAGAACGGACTCGAGGAGTGCTACATCCGGCCGATAGTCTACCGCGGGTATCATGAACTGGGGGTCAACCCGTTCGGCTGCCCGGTGGATATCGCGCTCATTACCTGGTACTGGGGCAAGTACCTCGGGCCCGAGGCGCTCGAATCCGGGGTCGACGTGATGGTCTCATCGTGGAACCGGATGGCGCCCAACACGTTCCCGGCGATGTCGAAGACCTGCGCCAACTACATGAACTCGCAGCTCATAAAGATGGAAGCCATCAAATACGGGTTTGTCGAGGGCATCGCGCTCGACGTCAACGGCTTCCTGTCCGAAGGCTCAGGTGAGAACCTGTTCCTCATCAAGGACAACGTCATCTACACGCCGCCGCTCCACGCGACAATCCTGCCCGGCATCACCCGGGCTACCGTCATCACCCTCGCCCGCGACCTGGGCTACGAACTCAAGGAAACGATGATGCTGCGCGAGTTCCTCTACATCGCCGACGAAGTCTTCTTCACCGGCAGCGCGGCCGAGGTCACACCCATCCGGTCCGTCGATAAGATCACCATCGGCCCGGGCAAGTGTGGTCCGATTACGAAGCGCCTGCAACAGGAGTTCTTCGCAGTCATCGACGGCAAGAAGCCGGACAAGTACGGCTGGCTGACCTTCGTGAAGTGAGAATAGCGCTCGGCGCAGACCATCGCGGATTCCGGCTCAAAGAGGACCTGAAGTGCCGGCTGGCAGCGCGCGGTCATGACGTTCTTGACTTCGGGCCTGCGGGTGCGGACCGCGTCGACTATCCGGACTACGCCTTCAAGGTCGCTCGTGCCGTGGCTCGGCGCCGGGCCGACCGCGGCATACTCATCTGTTCGACCGGTATCGGCATGTCCATCGCCGCGAACAAGGTGCGCGGAGTGCGGGCTGCCCTGGTTAGCAGTGTCCGGCTGGCCCGGCTGTCACGCGAGCACAACGACTCGAACGTGCTCTGCATGGGCGCCGACGTCACTCCCCGCGACCTTTCCCGGCGGATTGTCGGGGTCTGGCTTAAGGCCGAGTTCGCCGGCGGCAGGCACGCGCGGCGGCTGGCAAAGGTCGCGCGACACCGCTGAGCTTCACTCAGTAAGGACCGACGCCCGGCCGGACAGCCGGGCGTCGGCCGCAATTGTCGAACTGAGGTTCTATCGGGTCAGAGCTATGGTGACCAGCAATGAAGCGATCGGCACCGCGACCGCGCTTGCGATAGTCACGTAGTCCTGCCACCACTTGACTGCAATGCGCGGCATAATGACGATGTCCCCCGGCTCCACGACCGGGTCGGGGCGACCCGGCACGTGCATACCCGCCCGCATTACGTAGACTGACCTGCTTCTGCCGTTGAGCGTAGGGCCGCCGGCCTGCCCGACGTAGTGGCTTACCCGCAGGCCGGGATAGAAAGGAAACGGGCCGGGATTGGTGACCTCTCCCTCAACATAGACCAGGGTGTCGACGGCCGGTACGACCACCACATCGAAGTTCGCCATGTCGATATCGCCGGCCGAGTCCTTCTCGAAGATGATGCGGCGGAGGTCGATTGGTACCCGCTTCCGCCCGCCGCCACCACCTACTACCAGCCGGTCGACATAGCTGTGCGAGAGGTCGGCCCACGGTGTGATACCGCCGGCCTGAGTAATCACGTCGGATACCCGTGCGCCCGGCATCAACTCATAGATACCTTCGCTGTTGCGCTCTCTGGTCACGTCCGGGGACTCGGTCGTCGGGGCACGCAGGCGGGACTCGCCCCGGCCGAAGACCGCTCCTCTCACGGTTACCAGGCCTTCCACCGTGGGTATTTGGATGACGTCGCCCGACTGCACGTAGGGGTTCGCGTTCAGATCGCCATATACCTCGAACCGCTCGATGTCGACGATAGAATAGACGATGCCGCCCCGGATAAGCTTGATGCGGGTCCGGGTGCCGAGCGGCGCGATGCCACCGGCCCGGGTGATGATCTGCGAGACACGCTCTACCGGCAGAGCGTCGTACGCGCCCGGGCTCTTGACCTCGCCGGTCACGAACACGATGCCGGAACGCAGTCCGGTGAGGGTCAGCTTCACCCTGGCCGACTTGAAGAGGCGGCCCATGACCGTGGTGAGCGTATCCTGCGCACCGGCCAGGGTCAGACCTGAAACCAGAACGACGTCGATTACTTCCTGCCTGTTTTCGCCGACCGGGATGGTGATGTTGACCTTGCCCTCGTATGTCACCACCGTTTCGTATGAGTAGGTAACGCTGCCCTGGACCGTTACGAGCAGGCGGTCGCCGGGCGCCAGGAAATACTGGTCGGAGATGATCGGGCTTTCGACGCCGGGCAGCTTGAGGATCTGCGACCCGGAAAGCCCGGTCGCAGAGGCCGAAGGTGACGCGCCGGCAGCCGTGGCCTGCTGCCCGTGGACTACTGTCGCAGCCACGAGCAAGGCGGATAGGATCACAATCAGGGGAATTCTCACCGGGCTATTCTAGGGAGGGACGGCCGGGAGTCAAATCAGGGCTGGGAGACCGGGCGGGTCGGCGTCAACTGAACGAGTGCACTGGCGAGCTTGACTGCTCCGGCGCACAGCGCCGCCGTGTCGATGCCGAGAATCGGTACGAGCACAAGCGCAGTCAGGATTCCGCCTAGGCTGCCGCCGGCAAGGTCGAGCGCGGTCAGAACACCGGCACGACGGGCAGCGGATTGGCGACTGGCGATTGGCGACTGGCGATTGGCTGCTCCGGCGTTGCCCGCGACCGCGAACTGGAACCCGAGGCAGGCGCCGGCAAGGCAGTTGGCAGCAATGAGGAATCCGGCCGGGCCGCCGCGCGTCAGGGCGAGAACTGCGGCGGCACAGGATGCGAGTGCGACGTCCGCGACGATAAACGACAGGACGGCGAACGAAGGACGAGGAACGCAGAGGCGACGCGTGCCGAGGCCGGCGCCGAGCACCGACCCGAGCATGAATCCTGTCACCAGCAGGGCGATGCCCGAGAAGACCGAGCCGAAGCGGACCTGCCATGCGAAGATGAGCAGCGACGAGACCGCCGCGCCCGAGAATCCGGAAGTCAGAATCGCAAACCCGCGGCTGAAGGCGTGGCCGCGGGAGTACGTGCCGACCAGGCCCAGTGTAAGCAGCGCCGCTCCGATGAGAATAGCGAAGAACGATGAACGAAGAACGAAGGACGAGGAACCCAGCCGTAAGTAGAACGCTCCGAATGCCGGCGAGACGAGCCGGTTCTCTCGCACCATGTTCAGGAATAACTCACGGGGCAGGGTGAGAGAAGAGGGGCGGGAAGTGAGGGGCGAGGGATGGGGGGCGAGGAATGAGGCCAGAACCTGTTGGCGGAAAGGGTCAAGCAGGCTCGTAGCGTAGCTTGAGTCGAGGAGTGCCGGCGGTTCGGAGAGGTGTGGGAGACGAGCTACGACGCTCTCAGCCGCGAGGTTCAAGGGCCGGTCAGAGGCAAGAATGAGCGGGAAATCGGCAGCGACCGGCAGGACGTTCTCGAACGCTGTCTGCAGTGACGCGAGCCGAATTGAAAGCAGAGCGGCAACGTCGGGAGAGAGCCCGGTCGGACTTCCCGGCCCGGGTGTGGCAAGCACGCCGCCGGATGCGAGGCGTGAGCGGCAGAGCCGGTAGAACTCCGAAGAGAACAGGCGGCTTGAAACGAGACTGGATGGCGAATCGTCGGTCAGGATGATGCAGTCGAAGGTGTCTCGCGCATTGCGGAGAAAGGACAAGGGATCGGCGGTGATGAGAGAGAAGGGAGGAGGGAGGAGAGAGGAGCCGCAACGGGAAGTGATGAGCGATGAGTGATGAGCCACGAGCGAGGATTCGCAGCAAAGAGCGGCGAGGGAGGTGCGGGCGAGGAGGGGGTCGAGTTGGACCGTCGTGACCTCGATGTCGGGTCGGAAGCGGGCAATCGCGGCCGGGATTGACAGGTCGTGGCCGAGGACCAGGACGCGGTCGGGCGCGGGATGCATGAGCACCGGCAACAGCGAGAGTTCCTCGATGCGTTCCACCGAGGTCGGCGGCATGGTCAGGACCGGCGTGCCGTCGTAGAGCACTATTCGCTGGCCGGCCCGCTCCAGCAACACAATCCTGCCGTAGGCGGAACTGGTGACCGCTGCGACGCGCTGGCCGCGCCATGCAACGCCCCACGTCCACCGCTCGACCGGCATAGCGAGGACAGCCACGGCAACCGCGGCAATCCCGAGCGTCCACGACTTCCACCTGGTCCGGGCCTGCACCTGTCCTGACCCGGTTGCAGCAACAAGCGGTAGCGCCGACAGCGCCACCACCGATATCGACGGCAGTCGATTCAGCAGCAGGAAGCAGGCAAGCCCGGCCAGTGCGGTCCCGATACCCTCCCAGAGATAGGCGGAGCCGATGCCCTGTTTCCGGTGTGCGGCGGCGGTCACGAACAGGGCGCCGTGGGATGCGGCAGGGGGCAACACGACCGCGAAGGTCGCGAGAAGCAGGAGCGGAATCGAGAGCGTTTCACCGGGGAGGATGCCCAGCGCCGGGCGTATCAGGACGGCGGCGGGCACCGCGGCGAGGGAGAAGAAGATCGAAAGAACAGAGAGGAGGGAGGAGTCGGGAGATGAACGAAAACGGCCGGCCAGCCAGGCTCCGAGGGCCTCGCAGATTATCCAGGCCGCGACCGTGACGCCGGCGGAGAGCTCGTTACCACCGTATGCGGCCATCAGCTCGCGCAGCAGGACAAGCTGGGTGACGATTCCGAGGCAGCCGATTGCCGCCAGCCAGAACGCCGACGACCTTGCGCTTACCCATTCCCGACTACCGATTCTCGACTCTCGAATCACGCCTGTGACTCCGGACATGGCAGCTAATCGTAGGGTCTGGACGAAGGGAGTCAACGGCGAGTTCGCCGCCGGGCTTGAGTTGTCCGGTCTTTATGCTAGGATAGGCCGCGTGGGGATTGCCCGGCTGATTGACCACACTCTGCTCAAACCCGAAGTGACGCCGGCGCAGGTCGAGAAGCTCTGCGTCGAGGCGGTCGAGTACGGGTTTGCCGCCGTCTGTGTCAATTCGTGCCACGTGTCGCTGTGCCGCCGGACGCTCGAGGAACGCCGCAAGGCCACCCTCTCCCTCCCCCTTGAAGGGGGAGGGAACAAAAGAGAGGGGGTACTGGACCGCGAGGTGAAGGTCTGCGCAGTCGTGGGGTTCCCACTAGGTGCGATGCTGCGCGAGGCCAAGGCGGCCGAGGCCGCGGCAGCGGTCAACCTCGGGGCCGACGAGCTGGACATGGTGATGAACATCGGCTGGTTCAAGGCAGGCGCGGATGAGATGGTCGTTTCCGACATCCATCGCGTTCTGGACGCGGCGCAGAAACGGCCGGTCAAGGTCATCATCGAGACCTGTCTCTTGACCGGCGAGGAGAAGGAGCGGGCGACGCAACTGGTCGCCGAATCCGGTGCGGCGTTCGTAAAGACCTCCACCGGTTTCTCGACCGGCGGCGCCCTGGTTGAAGACGTGATGCTGCTCGCGCGAGTCGCGGCCGGGAGAGTCGGCGTCAAGGCAGCCGGCGGCATCCGCGACTATGCGACGGCCCTCAGAATGATTGAAGCCGGGGCAACTCGACTGGGAACAAGCTCCGGCGTAGCGATAGTAAACGAAGAAAGAAATCAAGGGCTCAGGGAACCAGGGAGTCAAGGGTGAGGCGGAGAGACGCCAGGCGTCTTCGGCCGGAATCCTTGAATCCTCGACCCCTCGAACCCTTCAGCTTAAGGAGGACTGAATGGCCTATGGCAAGATGAAGGAGTTCCTGCAGACGGAGCTGAAAGGCGTTCGCGAGGCAGGGCTCTACAAAGAGGAAAGGTACATCTACGGACCGCAGGGCGCGGACATCAAAGTCGAGTTCCCGACCGGCGCGGCCCAGAAGGAAGTCCTGAACTTCTGCGCCAACAACTACCTCGGGCTCTCAAGCCATCCCGAGACGGTGAAGTCGGCGCACAAGGCGCTGGACGAGTGGGGCTACGGGATGTCATCGGTGCGGTTCATCTGCGGCACGCAGGACATCCACCGCCAGCTCGAGCAGAAGGTCGCCGCGTTCCTCGGGCTCGACGACGCGATTCTCTACTCGTCGTGCTTCGACGCCAACGGCGGCTTGTTCGAGGCGCTGTTCAAGGAAGAGGACGCCATCCTGACCGATGCGCTCAACCACGCCTCGGTAATCGACGGCATCCGGCTCTCCAAGGCGAAGAGATACATCATCAAGCACATGGACATGGAAGACCTCGAGAAGCAGCTCTCCAGCCCCGAGGTCAAGGCGGCCCGGTTCCGCGTCTTCGCGACCGACGGCGCCTTCTCCATGGACGGCGACGTTGCGCCGCTTGAGAAAATCTGCGACCTCTGCGAGAAGTACGACTGCCTGGTGATGGTCGACGACTCGCACTCCACCGGGTTCATGGGCAAGCACGGCAAGGGCACGCACGAGCACTGCGGCGTCATGGGTCGCGTTGATATCATCACCTCGACCATGGGCAAAGCGCTCGGCGGCGCTTCCGGCGGGTTCACCGCCTCCCGCAAAGAGATCGTCGAACTGCTCCGCCAGCGCTCCCGGCCCTACCTCTTCTCCAACACACTCCCGCCGGTAATCGCGGCCTCGGCCGTGACTATCATCGACCTCCTGGCCGGCTCTACCGAGCGGCGCGACAAGCTCGAGTGGAACACGATGTACTTCCGCAAGGCGATGACCGACGCCGGGTTCGACATCCGGCCGGGCGTGCATCCCATCGTGCCGATCATGCTCTACAACGCCAAACTGGCCCAGGACTTCGCCCGGGACATGTATGCCGAGGGCATCTACGTCATCGGGTTTTTCTACCCGGTGGTGGGCAAGGGCCTCGCGCGCATCCGGGTTCAGCTCTCGGCCGGACACGAAAAAGAGCACATCGACAAAGCGATTGCGGCCTTCACCAAGATCGGCAAGAAGTACGACATCCTCCACAAGACAAAGGACGACGTAATCGCCAAGTACGGCCTGTAGTCCGAACGCAACTGCAAGCGGGGCGGCTCACTGCCGCCCCGCTTCTGCTGAAAGGACACGGCCGAAATGTCCTGCATTTCGGATCGTGTCCGGCAGCGCCACAGCCCTAGAACCGACATTGAGGCCACGAGAGGACGAAAGACACGAAACGGACGGCATGAACCACCGATAAACACAGATATACGGGCAGATGTCTCCGAAAAGACCCTCTGTGTTCATCCGTGTCCATCTGTGGTTAGTCATCCGGCTTCGTGTCTTCGTGGCTGTCAATATCGGAATCAGGGCACAGCGGACCAATTGACAACTCGGCGTCCGAGTTGTACAATACCTCGTGGATATGGTCGCTGACGCCAGCGCGGTGCTGGCCGTCATTTTGAACGAGGCCGCCCGCGACTCGATCATCCGGCTGACCGCCGGGTGCAGCATCGCGGCTCCGGAAGTCCTGCCCTACGAGGTCGGCAACGCCCTGGTGGCCGTCCGCAAGAAGGGCCGGCTCAGCGATCAGGAAGTGCTCCGTGCCTTCGAAAGCGCGCAGCGCATCACCGTGGCCCTGCTGCCGGTGGCGATACTGCCGGCGGTCAGGCTCGCGATGCGGCTCGGCATCTACGCCTACGATGCGTACTACCTGCAGTGCTCCCTTGAGCGCCGGCTGCCGCTTTTGAGCCTCGACGCCCGCCTGTGCGATGCGGCGCGGCGGCTGCAGATCAAGATAGTGGAGTGAAAGATGAAGACCTATACCTATTCCGAGGCCAGGAACCGCCTTGCGGAAGTGCTGGAAGAGTCCAAGAAGGGCGAAGTCATCATCCGCCGCCGGCGCGGCGACACCTTCGCGGTCGTCCCCAGACAGCCTCGCCGCCGATCGCCGTTCGACGTGCCCGGCGTCGGCAAAGGGATTACTCGCCGGGAGCTACTGTCAGCTTTGCGCGAGACTCGGCGTCGGCACGACCGGCCGTCTCACTAACCCGCCAGCCGCCGCAAAGCCCAAGCCGTCTACGGCCGGCAGCCTTCCGCCCTCCGCCATTCTGACTTCTGGTCGCTGACTTCTGAATTCGGCTGCATCCGCCACTATTGGGTCGGGATTAGGTTCTGAGCTAATTCCCCACCTAATTCCCGGGAGGTGGTGAAGATGGCCTGAATCCGGCTCGCGGTCCGGCTTTCACTCTTCACCATTCACCATTCCTAATTCGCGGGTAATGCTCGCCCGCGCGCTGTTGACTCCTCCCCGCCCTCGCACTACAATCCGCCCATGTCAGACCCTGAGTCTGGTCTGCCTGTAATGGAGGCTGGAAACGGTGCGCATACGCACAGCTCTTGACGGATGTGGAATCAAGTGAGATGTCACCCGAACTCCCCTGGGCGTTTATTGAGGTTACAGGCCCGTGGAATGCCATGAACGCAACCAGGGCGGCAGTAACGAAGGGCCAGGCCACGTGCTTGTGACACTTGGCGACCTCAGGGCTTGGATGCTCGACGAGGAAGCCGAGCATCTGGAATTCAAGGAAGCCAAGGGGGACTTCAAGTTCGACAAGCTGCGTGACTACTGCGCAGCGCTAGCCAACGAAGGCGGCGGTCGGCTGGTGTTGGGCGTCTCTGACCGTCGACCGCGTAGAGTCGTCGGGTCTCGGGCTTTCCTGAGCCTCCAGAAGACCAAAGCAGATCTGCTTCAGCAGCTTCGCATCCGTATAGAAGTCTGCGAGCTTACGCACGAAGATGGTCGAGTGCTGGTGTTCGATGTGCCGCCTCATCCGCTTGGAATTCCTGTTCACTCGGACGCCAAACTCCAGATGCGAGGCGGCGAAGGACTGATTCCGATGTCACCGGACATGCAGCGGCGCATCCTCAATCAGGCGGTTCAGGATTACTCGGCAGAGTTGTGCGCTGGCGCAGACTTGGGAGCACTCGACAGCACCGCCATTGAGACGCTCCGAGCAAGGTGGCATCGCAAGTCGGGTCGCGCCGACCTCCTGACCAAGGATGTGGAACAGCTCCTGGCTGACGCCGAACTCCTTACCCCAGCCGGCGTGACCATTGCCGCAATCGTTCTCCTCGGAACCGCCCAGGCCGTCGTACGTTTCCTGCCTCAAGCTGAGGTTGTTTTCGAATACCGCTCTGGTGACGCGACGGGCCCTGCGCAGGACAGGAAGGAATACTCGCGCGGCTTCTTCCTGTACGACGACAAACTGTGGAGCGCCATCAACCTCCGGAACGACAGGCAACACTACCAGGATGGCCTGTTCATTTGGGACATACCTACGTTCAGCGAGGATGTTGTGCGTGAAGCTGTCCTCAATGCCGTCAGCCACAGAGACTATCGTCTTGGCGGCTCGGTGTTCGTACGGCAGTACCCGCGTCGTCTTGAGGTTATCAGCCCGGGTGGTTTTCCGGAGGGCGTGACCCCGGCCAACATTCTCTGGCAGCAAAGTCCCCGCAACCGTAGAATCGCGGACGTGCTCAAGAAATGCGGCATGGTCGAGCGTTCTGGTCAGGGAGCGAACGTGATGTTCGAGAGTTCCATCCGGGAAAGCAAACCGGTTCCAGACTACTCGAAGTCAGACAACACGCAGGTGTTCCTAACGCTGGACGGCACCGTGCAGGACGTACGTTTCTTGCGGTTCCTGGAGCGGGCCGCAAAGGAAACGCAGTTCCCCTTCACGACCGAGGATCTTCTGGTACTGAATGGGCTCAGGACATCAGATCACGTTTCGGGGCGTCTGGCCGCCCGCATCCCGGCGTTGCGGGAGGCCGGGCTTGTGGAAGCAGTCAGCCGGGCCAAAGGCACGCGCTACCTGCTCTCCAAGAAGCTGTACATACAGCTCGGGGAAGCGGCCGCGTATACCCGGCGGCGCGGCTTGGACCGCGAGACAAACAAGGAACTGCTGCTGCAACACCTGCGCGACTTCGGTGCGGCCGGTGTCCGGCTGAAACAGCTTTGTGGTGTGCTGCCACACCTGAGTTACGGGCAGGTACGTTCGCTCCTGGCCGAGTTGAAGGCTGAGCACAAGGCACGGGCATCCGGACGGACAAACGCAGGCAGATGGTATTTGGCGGAGTCCGGACCCAATGGGCACGGGCACACATCCACAAGAAGGCCGGTGTGATGGCGCGTAACAATAGTAGAATCAACGTGTTGCGCCTGGAGACCCATCCGGACTGTATTAGCTCAGTGTCAATTCCGGAGCTAATTCCCGAGCTAATTGCCGCGCTGTTGACTCCGCCTGACCGTCGGTATACAATCCGCCCATGTCAGACCCTAAGTCTGGCCTGCTTGTGATGCAAGCCGGGAACAGGTGCGTGTCGCATCTCCCTTGACGCCCATGGAATCAAGTGAAGTCCCCGAATCACCCGGTCTTGCTTCCTCCTCCTCCGTCCTTCTTCCTCCATCCTTCGTCTTCCATCCTCTTCTCGGATTCCTACATCTTCATTCCTCCATCCTCACTCTTGTCCTCAGCCGTCCTCCCTCTTCCTTCCTCCATCCTCAGTCCTTTTCTCGCCCCTCGCCCCGCCGCGTCACGCGAAAGCCGAACTTGACCTTGTAAACCTTAAGGTTAATCTATGCTGAGGTTGGATTCGCTGTTCTGTGGGGCCGCACGAGACGTGTACGCGCTGGCGGTCAACGAACGCTGTGCTATCCGGGACTGCATCTGCGAACTGCAGACGCGCTCGCAAGCACGCGTCTACCGGATGCTGGAACGACTGGCTGAGCATGGACAGGTCGGCCGCGAGCAGCACCTCGTCCGGCGCCTGGAAGGCAGCGTCTTCGAGTTGAAAGAACACGAATCCAGCACGAGGTTGTTCGGCTTCTTTCACGGCGCCCGCGTGGTCGTCTGCACGCACGGCACCCGGAAGCCCGGAGGCAAGGCGGCGTATCGGACCGAGATAGACAAGGTGAAACGGCTGCATCAGATGTGCATTGAAGAAGGAGTTCTGGATTGACCGAACGAGCAGAGTGGTTCCGCAGGCTCGGCGAGAAGCTGGAGCAGGACCCGGTTTATTGGAAGGAGTATCTGAAGCTGGAGTTTGCCGAGGAACTCAGCCGGTTGATGGACGAACGAGGACTGACCAAGACTGACCTCGCGACGAAGCTCGGCTGCTCGCGTGCGTACATCACGAAGGTGTTCAACACCACGTTCAACCCGACCCTCGAGACCTTGGCCAAGATTGCGCTGGTGTTCGACGCACGAGTCGAGCTCAAGCTGGTTCCCAGAGATGCCCCTTCGCGTAAGCGTGCCGCTGCGTCCCCATCAACCCACCGCCGCGAACGCCGGCACGAATTCGTGGCCGCGGACCGACCCGCCCGTGTCCAGCGGAACGACTTCATCGCCTCCGACAAACCAAGGAGGAAGGAGTGAGGAGTGAAGAGAGTGGAATGAGGACTGGGGAACGATGATGAAGGAGAGGACGAAGGAGTTTGCGTTGAAGGTCGTTCGGCTCTACGCTTCGTTGCCCAAGTCGGTCATCGCCTAGACGCTGGGCAAGCAGGTGTTACGTTCGGGCACGTCGGCTGGAGCGCACTACCGAGAGGCCATCCGCAGCCGGTCGGACGCCGAGTACATCAGCAAGATTGAGGGCGCACTGCAAGAGTTGGAGGAAAGCGGATACTGGCTGGAACTTCTGGCCGATTCGGGAGTCTACCAAGCAGAGGCCGTGGCGGCATTGCGTCGTGAGGCCGACGAACTCACGGCCATGCTCGTCGCCTGCGCCAAGAGAGCGAAGTCGAAGAGAGGATTGAGGAACGAGGAGTGAGGATTGAGGAGAGAGGAATGAGGAACGAAATCGGCGTTTCTTCCGTCCTCCGCCCTCCATCCTCTTCCGGGATTCCTCCTTCTTCCGTCCTCCATCTTCAATCCTCGGTCTTTCCTCCTCCCTCCTCCATCATCTTCCATCCTCAATCTTCACTCCTCCTTCTTCCATCCTCCATCCTCCATCCTCTTTTCGGATTCCTCCATCTTCACTCCTTTTCTCGTCCACCGTCCTCAGGTCCTGACGTGAATCCTCCATCCTCCGACCTCGGTCTTTCTTCCTCCTCCTCCGTCCTGCATCCTCACTCCTCTATCTTCACTCCTCAGTCTTCCGTCCTCCCTCCTCCCTCTTCTTTCCTCCATCCTCAGTCCTTTTCTCGGCCCGCGCCCCGCCGCGAGCGTAATGCCTCGCCTGTCCGCAACCCCGCCCGAAATGCGTAAAGCGACCACGAGACCCTCAATTCACGCCATTCGACGGCAAGCCGCATGGGCACTTACGCTTATCTGACGGTTGGCAGGCACGAACTGCTGTCGATGAGGAATGATCTCGACGATGGTGCGTTGTCCATGTTCACGGAGCGAGACAGACTTGTCGGGAAGTCGGTCACCGACAGCGTGGTGTACCAGTGCCGAGTGGGTGCTGCACTGGACCGCCTAGAAATACAGGGATTTACGGTCGGGCTGGCAGAAGAGGTATTCCCGTCTTTGCTCTGCTCAGCAATGACGGGCGTCAAGTCGGCTTCCGCCGAGGATGTCTTCGGATGCACTCTGCCCGGCGAGAAGCTGGAGGACGCGAAGCATCGAACGCTGAAGTACCTAACCAGCTACACATACGACCGATGGCGCAGGACGTTCCGCGCCTGCATAAAGTATCCTAACGCCGAGTCGAAATCCGGAAGTCCATCGGCTTTCACACGACACGGTGGTGGCTGGATGTCCCGCGGTTTTCTGGAAGGGTTCCCCTTGCCGGACGATGGTGACACGAGGTACTTCCTGGCCGCGGCACTGAGCTCGTTCGATGTTCGCGCCTCCGTCCGCCTTGACCTTGCGGAGTTTTCGGAGTTCTATGGCGCGGACGATGAGGTGTGCGGTGCTCCCGAGCCGATTCTAGTGCTCACGGAAGGCAAGACGGACGCCGATTTCTTAGAACGGGCCCTTCGCCTACTCTACCCACATGCCTATGAGTTCTACAGCTTCATGGACTTCGAGGGAGCCGGGCTGGAAGGCGGTGCGTCGCGGGTCGTGCACTACACCAGGGCCTTCGTTGCCGCGAAGATGCGGCATCGCATAGTCGCGCTTTTCGACAATGACACCGCGGGCATCAAGGAGCAGCGCGCACTCACAGTACGACGTCTGCCTGCCCACGTTCGCGCGTTGAGACTCCCGGACATCCCACAGAACTGCTCATACCCGACTGTCGGCCCGCAGGAGAATGTACGTATGAACGTGAACGGACTTGCCGCAAGCCTTGAGCTATACTTCCCACCGAGCACCGTCAAGAATGCTGGCGGGAAGTTTGAGCCGGTGCAGTGGACTGGGTACGACCAAAAGATGAAGAGGTATCAGGGGCAGGTGATCAACAAGGATGCCATTCAGCACAGACAAGACAAACTGCTCGACCTGTGCAAGTCGCACCCTGCTGAGATATCGAAGCATGACTGGAGTGGCCTGAGGGCCGTGTTCCGCCTACTATTCGGCGCTTTCGCGACACGGTGACTTATAGCAGGAGAACAGGCGACACAGCGTGAAAATCGACCGCCGCAATGCAGCGCGAGCACCGCAGTTCGGCCTGCACCCACGCTTGACCGCGCTGTCCACGCCGGCTACAACCGGCCTGAGATGCAATGTGCTGCACGCCATCGATTCAGGACCGTATGAACGTGAATGACGCTTCCCCGAATCCCCACATTCCCGGTCTGAAGGACTCCGTGCCCGGGGCCGCGTACAAGAAGGGCGATATCATCGGCCAGAAGTATGTGGTCTGCGGCGTTCTGGGAGCGGGCGGCTTCGGCGTGGTCTACTTGGTTTACGAGAGAGAACCTAATGGTACCATGGTCTACGCCGTGAAGACAATCCGTGAGGAGCTCATCTGCGACACTCAGACCAAAGCGCGGTTCCGCAAAGAGGCAAGCATCTGGGTGGAACTGGAGCGCCATCCCTTCATCGTGCAGGCATATTTCGTGGAGGAGATCGCACAGGGACTATGCATTGCGATGGAGTACATCGTTCCCGGTGGAGAGGGATTGAACACACTTGAGGGATACCTGCGACACAGGCCACCTGACTTGGCGCAGGGTCTGCGATGGGCAATCCAGCTCTGCCACGGAATGGAATACGGGTACTCACGAGGAATTCGCAGCCACCGGGACATCAAGCCCGCGAACATCATGATAGACTCGGACAAGGCGGTCAGGATTACCGACTTCGGCTTGGCTGGAGTGCTCGGCCCATCACGGGCCATGCCTGGAATCAAGCTGAGCTTCCAGCAGGGAATAGCCGGCCCTTCGGTTCAGACGATGGAGGGCACCGGCTTCGGAACACCCACCCACATGTCACCCGAGCAGTTCTCCGACGCGGCTTTGTGTGACGAACGTAGCGACATCTACTCCTTCGGGATTGTCCTGTTCCAGATGGCGAGTGGCGGTCGGCTCCCATTTCTAGTCCCGTTGCCCACGGCGGTCGCGGAGTCTGCGACGGCACAGTTCTGGAAGGAGATGCATCAGCTGCACTCAAAGGCCCCGGTGCCAAAGCTGAAGTCTCCATTGTTCTCCGTCATCAGGCAATGTCTTGAAAAGAAGGTTGACAGGAGATATGGGAGCTTCAGGGAACTGCGGGGCGACCTCGAACAGCTACTCCAGCGCCAGACTGGCGAGACGCTCACCCCACCTAAGTTGGAGGCCCTGGAGGCCTGGGAGTGGTGCAACAAAGGCACGAGTCTCGACTGCCTGGGCAGACATGATGATGCCATTGGCTGCTTTGACAAGGCGCTTGAGATCGATCCGCAGAGTGCAGTGACATGGTGCAATCGGGGCAACTGCCTAGGCAACATGGGGCGTTTCACAGAGGCGATTCACTGCTATGACGAGGCATCAAGGCTTGACCCTCGAGTTGCAGTACACTGGTACAATAAGGGCGGCAGCCTCCACAACTTGGGTCGAGACGAAGAGGCTATTCGCTGTTATGGCGTCGCCTTGGAGCTGGACCCGCGGCTTGCAGCCGCCTGGTACAACAAGGGAAACATCCTCAACAGACTTGGGCGCTACGACGAGGCCCTGCGGTGCAGCGACGCGCTACTGAAACTTGACCCTCAGGACGCGGCAGCTTGGCGGAGTAGAGGTCTTAGCATCAAAGGGCTGTGCAGGTACAATGAGGCTATCCGCTGCTACGATGAGGCGCTGAAACTAGCTCCGCGCCACGCGGCCACATTCACCAACAAAGGAATCGCCCTCGCCCTTCTAGACCGACAGGAAGAAGCAATCAGGTGCTTCGATTCGGCCCTTCAACTGGACCCGCGGGATGCCGTAACCTGGTTCAACAAAGGGTGTGTCCTAGACGGACTGGGGCGCCGCGAGGAAGCACTCCGTTGCTACGACGAAGCACTGGCACTGGACCCGGGCTACACTGCGGCCTGGGGCAACAAGGCGGAAAGCCTCTCCGACCTCGGTCGTTTCGAGGAGGCGATTCACTGCATTGACAAGGTTCTTGCCGCAGACTCACGAAATGCTGATGCTTGGTGCGCGAAGGGGCTGGCTCTGGGCCGGCTCGGTCGGATCGACGAGGCCGTGGCTTCGTACAGGCAGTTCATCGCGCTCGCCCCACCGGAGTCCGCGAAAACGGTCGATCTTGTTCGTAAGTGGATACGTATGTCGGGTGGGGCAGGCTGAAGGTAGTCCCGTGTAAGTTCCAGGACAGGTTTGTCCGTCGGGAGTATTTCAGGGGACACAACTAGGGATCATTGACGCGCGTCGTCTTACCTGCCATCAGCGCGAGCCGTGAACCGTAGGCCGTGAACCACAAACAGTGCACCGTAGACCGCGGCCTGCCAGCCCCTTCCCCGCCCATTTGAAGAAGCCCCGGTGACACAGTAAGACATTCCCGACGCGCGGCGCGGGCAGGGCCGAGGGGAGCATGGACGGCCAACATCGTGAAGCCGGCGCTGGCACGGGGAAACCTGAGGCTAGGAACGAGGAAGGAGGAATGAGGAATGAGGAATGAGGAATGAGGATTGAGGATTGAGGAACCAAGAACTAACAACTAAGAACCAGGAACCAGGAAGGCAGGCTGAAGGAACACGATTCCTGGCAGGTGGTGCGCGGCGAAGGGGGTCTTGTGGTTGTCCCACTCATCAGGAAGCCGGGGAAGTAGAGGGAGACTCCATTCCGGGGCCCGGCCGAGTATCGGACCGGATTGCTTGCGGCGGAGGAAGCGGTCGAGGCCATCGAGGGCGAAATAGCGGAGTCTGGAGAATTCAGAATCCAGAGTCCAGAAACCAGAATGCAGAATTGCCGAACCGAAGCCGGCCAAGTGCGCCTGAGCTGGCGGTCGAGGCGAAGACGGCCTACGGCCGTCCGCATTGCAGATTGCCCACTAGAGAAAGACCCTCTCGTCTGACTCAGGGCGGCTCAGCGCCGGATTGCAGATTGGCGCGGGCCATCGGTATTCCGGACTCTGAGTTTGCAGACGGATGCAGGCTGGTGCGAGCGGCGTCAGCTCTGCTTGAGGGGAATCGAACGAACTCGGGTCTCAGACGCTACGGTGAAACGACCTGAGAGCGGCCAGCCGCCAGCGAGGATCCGTGAGAGCCGGTCATGGATATACTCGACCGAACGGGGAGGGAAGCGCAGGAGGACCACGCCGGCCGGCGCTGGCTGCCGCTTCCGGAAGACAAGGTAGCCATAGTCTTTGTCAAAGGTCAGGACGATGCGATTTTCTCTGGTTGCGAGTTCCAGGACCTGCCGGTCCGGTGCTCCCCGGCAGACCAGGGTCGCGGAGGAGATCTCAACGCCCTCGGCGGCCAGCGTCTTCACGACCTCAAGCGGTATGTTCTCGTTCGCGAGGAAGCGCAACCGGTTCAGGGCAGGCTGTAGACCGCTTCTTCCTTGAGGAGCTCGGAGGTGTACTGGAGCGTGGCTAGAATGTCTTCATGCCGGAGCTGAGGGTAGTTGTCAAGAATCTGCGCCTCGGTCCAACCCTGACCCAGCAGGTCAATGATGAACTCAACGGCAATCCTCGTACCTTTGATGACCGGTTTGCCGACAAGCACTTCCGGGTTCAGTTCGATTCTATCTCGCCAGTCCATGGTTGATTATAGACGCAAGTCCTCAGGAATCAAGGTCACTTGACGGGGCGACTGCGTTTCAGCCGCAGGCTTCAAGCCTCAAGCCAGCCCAAGCCGCCGCGGCTGCGCCGCGAGGCTGGCTGACAGCCGGAGGCATTTTCAGATTGCCCACTAGAGAAAGACCCTCTCGTCTGACTCAGGGCGGCTCAGCGCCGGATTGCAGATTGGCGCGGGCCATCGGCCGCGAGCGACCAGTCGCAGATAGTGCTCCAGTGGTCTGGTGGTCAGGTGAAAGGAAGGGACAAAGGGATCGAGAGATCGAGTGACAGAGTGGCGGAGTTCGGACTCCGAAACCCTGGCGGGCCTGGCGGTTTCTTATGCAGACGTGTGCAGGCCTTGACGCCGGACGAGGTCCCTGTGTTATAACCTATTCGATAGGTGATATGACCTAGCTGATAGGTGGTGCCCAGTGGTATTAGTGCCGTTGCTCGGTTCGCCGGCCAAGGAGGCGGTGTTGCTCTACGTCCTCACGCATGGGGAGGCATACCCCAGCGAGGTGGCAGCCGCGCTCGGCCGGGCGCTGGTCGTGGTCCAGAACCAGTTGTCGCGCCTTGAGGACGGCGGGGTCGTAGTCAGCCGGTTGCGCGGCAAGGTGCGGCTCTACCAGTTGAATCCGCGCTATCCGTTCCGCAAGGAACTGGAACGGCTGCTGTGGCGCGCGCGTGAGTTCTATCCGGCCGACGAGCGCGAGCGGCTGTACACCCCGTGCCTCCGGCCGCGACGGGCAGGCAAGCCGGTCCGGTATGTCGAAGGTCGCTAGTCTCCGGGCGCTCGCCGCCCGTATCAGCACGAAGCTGGGCGAGCACGGCATCAGGACCGTGCTCTGCGGCGGTTCCTGCGTGACCATCTACGCCAAAGGGCGGTATGCGACGCGAGACTTTGACTTCGTGCTGAGCGGCGGCTATCCCGACCGCGAGGTGGCAGCGACGCTGGCCGAACTCGGATACCGTGGGGTTGTTGAAGAAGCCGCCCCTTGTCATTCTGAGCCCTTCGCTCCCCTCTGTCATTCTGAGGTCCTACCGAAGAATCTTCGGTCGCTCAAGGGTAAACTCCGCGAAGAATCTTCGCGATGATGATTCTACGAGAGTTAGAAGACCATTCACTTCGCTCAGGGTGACATGAATGGGGTTTCTCAACAGCCCCACCGTCCCGACTCCTCGGTTTCAGGCGCGTTCACCCATCCCGACGAGGAGATGGTCGTGGACATTCGTCCGGCTCCGCCTTCACTCGGCGCTGAGCCCATCGGCGAACCGGCCGTGCTCGCGGCCGGGCGGTACAGGCTTGTGCTGCTGTCGCCGACCGACTGCGTGAAGGACCGGCTTACGCACTTCTACTACTACCACGACCGGCAAGGATGCGAGCAAGCCATCCTGGTCTGTCTGGCGCAGCGGGTGAGCATGCGCGAAGTCGGGCGTTGGTCGCGGGCCGAAGGTCAGGAGGCGGGATTTGCCGAGTTCCGGCGCGAACTCAACCGCCGTCGGCGAGCCGCGCGCGGGGCGTAAGCGGCTGACGGTCCTGCGGCATTTCAGATTGCAGATTGGGGACTGCAGATTGACGCGGATCGCTGTACGCCGGGTGACAAGCGGGCGGATGACGCTATAATAATCACATGACGCGAACTGGCAGCGAGGTGCTGGAACTGCTGGCCCGAAACCGGGACCGTATCCGTTCTTTTGGTGTCCGGAGCCTGGCACTGTTCGGTTCATCTGTGCGCGATGAGGCCACGCCGGCCAGCGACGTGGACCTGCTGGTGGAGTTCGACAACAAGACATTTGATAACTACATGGACCTGAAGTTCTTCCTGGAGGACCTGCTCGGGCGACCGGTTGATCTTGTGCTGAGGAGTGCAGTGAAGCCGCGGCTCCGCGAGCCGATTCTGGCCGAGGCAGTTCATGCACCGGGACTGTAGGCTCTACCTCGAGGACACCATCGAGGCCACAGAAGCTGCGCGCGAGTATGTCGCGGGAATGGGGAGGGACGAGCTGGCCGAAGACCGGCGCACGACCGACGCCGTTGTCCGGAATCTTGAGATTGTCGGCGAGGCGGTGAAGAAGCTACCGGCCCACGTGAAGCGCGACCATCCTGAGGTCGAGTGGAAGAAGATCGCCGGTCTGCGCGACATACTGGTCCATGACTATTTCGGTATCGACATGGACATCGTCTGGGACGTTGTGCAGAACAAGCCGCCGGTTCTCACCTAGCAGGTCCAGCGCATACTCGACAAGTCGAAGTAGGTTCCTGCCGCGCGGCGGCGCCTGGTCTTGCAGACTGCCCGTCTGGCCCTGAAGACAATCCCATCGTGTGACTTCGTCACAGCCACAAGCGTCAAGCCCGCAGCCAGCCCAAGCGCAAGCGGGAACACCCTGCCGCTGACGGTCCGGCGGCATTTCAGATTGCAGATTGCAGAGTGCAGATTGGCGAGGCAGAGAGAGGCATGGAAGGGAGGAGAGAGCGGTCAGGCTGTTTCGGATTGCAGATTTTCCCTGGAGACGCAGACTCTGACCCATCATAGCCTCAATGGGGTCGAGGCGGCTGCCTGCGCGTCAGTAGCCGGTCAAGACCATCCAAAGCGAGGGCGGCGAACTTGCGGGCAAGCTCTTTGTCCTCGCGGTTCTCAAGCGCCTCAGCCAGCACCTCATCCCGTTCCGGCGTGCCCGGCAGGGTGTCGTAAGCGTCGCTCGCGAGCGACGTGAGCCAGTTGTCCCAGGCAATCCATTCGGATTTCGTCCGCTCGCGGGTCTGGACCGCAGCGGTCGCGGCGGAGAGCGCCGTTGTGATGTATGCCTGGCGCTTGAGCATCTCCGGCGTAATGAGCCTCTTCTGGCGGTCGAGCCAGGTCGAATTTTGGCGCGGCTTGGGTGGAAGAGGTTCGGCTCCGAATGCGCCGGTCGTTTCCATTCGGCTGAAGAGCTCGACCACGCGGTCGCGCACGAGCCTTACGTCTTTCTCGGAAAGGACGTGTGCGGCCACACCTTCGCCGACAACCCGCGCCATCCTCCTGAGCCGCACGTGCGCGAGCCTTCCCCGGGTCGAGCTGAGCGCGCCCCAGAACTTCCGTGCGAGGAGATGGAGATACTGCCGGTCGGTGCCGGCAAGGCTGTGACCGATTTCGCCTTCAAGGTACTTCACGAGGATGTCGAGTCGCTTGCGCCGGCTGGCTGCCGCTGCCAGGTTCACGACCCGCTTCACCCGCTCTTCTGACGAGAGCGGTGGCTTGCCCTCGAATCGCCTTGCCACGGTCGTCTTGATGTCGTAGTTGCGTGCCTGATTCCCGATCTGTGCGGGCAGGACATCGGTCACCCTGGCTACTGCCTCGCTTCCCTGTTTCTCGACCGGCAGCGGTTGTGAAGTGTACTGGTCCAGCAGATCGGCAATCTCGCTGAAGCTCGCCCGGCACGCCCGCAGATAGTCGGCCACAATCCCGAGTCCGGGATTCTCGTAGCGACCGGCTTCGAGCTTGGCAACAAGCGTGTGTGCCCATTCGCGAGCCACGAGCCTGGCCAGCTCCTTCTGAGTGAGTTGAGCGCGCAGTCGGATACTCCGGAGTCTCTGGCCCAACTCCCGGGTCATCTTGAATCGGTCGGTTGTCTGCGTCATTTTCGCATCACCAGTGTATACTATAGCATACATTCGGTCGTCCGCCAGTCCTCGTCCTAACTCCTCTATCCTCAATCCTCTATCCTCCTTCTTCGCTCAAGCCCCTCCTATGCCTACCCCGCTGCTTGCGCACAGGCAAGAAAGGACGCATTTGAGCGAGCAACGACCCAGACTTCGACGCGAGCTTTGAACCGAACCATGACGGGTACGATTGAGGATTCAGGTTAAGGTTGAGGTCGAGGTTCAGGTCGAGACAGAGTTTGAGGTCGAGGTTGAGATTCAGGTGAAGGTTGAGCGCGGGATTCGGTTAAGGACGCAGCGCACGACACAGTTCGAGACACGGTTGACGATACGTCTACCGGTACTTTCTCACGTGCTTTGTCCGGTACTCGTCGCGGTCCAATCGCGGTTTCTTGATCAACCGGGTCGTTGAACTGCTGAGAACGCAGGCGGCCGCGTTTCGCCCGACCCGCAAGTGGCGGCCGCACGGCTGCATCGCCATGAGCTTCTGTTACTTACGACGCGTGGGCCAGCCTATTGACTCGGTAGTGCCGGAAGTTAAAATGTCTGCGGGAGAGGCTGTAAGCCGCCTTTCCAATCGGGAAGTATATAGTAGTGTATGGAACCGGTCATGATGACCAAAAACCGCGCCTCAGCGCATAGCCGTAGAGGAGGAAACGTGCGCATTTTCAAGAGGCTCTTTCCCGCCCTGGCCCTTATCCTGCTGACAAGCGTAGTGCTGGCACGGCCCGCCGGGCTGACCAAGATCGGCCGCAACCCGGTAGCAGAGGTGGCGACGCCCAGTCTGAGGTCGGACTTTGGCAACCCGCCGAATCCACGGCTCGACTTCGGAACCGTGGTGAGAGACACCGCAGACGACCACAGCTTCCGCCCCATCTGCGAGCAGATGCCGTCATCCTTGCTGCTGGGAGCCCCGCGGCGTCTACCCGCGTGGGTTTCGTTGTTCGTCCAGAACTGGGTCAGTATCCTGCTGGTCACCAGGTAGGCGCAACATGAACCCGGCCTGACCAGGCATATGGAACCACCGCCAAGCGCCGGAGAAGCCGCGATGTCACCGCTCCTGGCCGAGATGGACGGGGTGATAGCCGGAATCGCCCGGCTGAACCGCCGGAGCGCTTTCGCCGCGCTGGAAACCGTGTTTGGCGGGCTCAAAGCCAGGTACGAGGAGTTAACCGAGGCCGAGGTCTCGGAGTTCGTGGAGTTGGTCCATCTGGTATTGCTACAGTTCGCACGCGGCGCGACCATCCGCGTGTCGGGTCCGAGGCAGCGCCGAGGGCTGGACGTCTGCCTGAAGTACAACGATGTCTACGAGGCGGCTCTGCACCGCACCATGGAGTTTCTCTCCCGACACCTGCCTGACCATCTTGAGAAGTACTCGCCCCGGCAGTACCTGCGCGCGGCCCTGCGGGAACTGGGCAAGGAGTACTATCAGGTCCTTACCGATTCCTACCACACCGAGAGCATCCCGGAGGAGTCGGCAGCATCGACAGACGATGAAGCGGGCGCGACCGTGGGACCCGAGGAATTCCTGAGCGGGCACGATGGCGCCTGCCCGGAAGAGGCGCTGACCGCTGTTGGGCCGGAAGGCGGCTGCGTCCCGGCATACTCGTATGAGACCGCGGACGGCCAGACGTGGGAACAGCAGATGTTCTGCAATTGGTACGAAGGGAACCTGTCGCGCTGCGAGATGGCGCGGCTCTACGGCGTGTCGATGGACTGCGTAGACCGGACGCTGCTGCGGGTAGCGCTTGCCTACGAAGAAGGCAGGCACTATGGCATGATTAAGTGGCTGATCGAGATGGGCGAGGACGGTGACATCATCTGGCTCTTGTCCAAGGACATGACGGCTGCGGACGTCGGGCAGAAGGTGCACCGGAACCAGTGGGTCGTGTACAAGCACCGTGATGCGGTCCGGCGGCGCCTGGAGGTGCTCCGGCTGAGCGGGGATGAGGGCCGGGCATTCTGTGCCAGGCTGTTCGGGCTCCGGGCCGACCCGGCCGGCGCGGAAGGCGTGAAGCAGACTGGAAGAGGTCGGGCCGCGAAAGCCGGCCTGGCCGAAAAGGAAGCGCAGGCCGCACCGGGCTAGTGCTGCGAAGAAAGGCAAAGTGTGCCTGATAGTGCGGCGAAGAGCACCAGGACCTGCAGCTTTGTCCGGAAGCTGATTGCCGACTGGGCGAAGGACAAGGGCAGGCCGTTTCCGTATCTTGAGGTCGGTGAGCACCTCGCGGCATGTCCCACCTGCCTGTCATGGGCCACCGCCATCGCCTATCAACCTACTGACCATTATGTCCGGGCTTTGCGGCTGCGGCTGTCGTGGGTAATCGGCATCCTCGGCCAGTCGGTGCTGCGCGCCTGGTCGAACGACCAGGACCTGAAGTTCGACGTCGTGTGCACGCAGGACCCCGAGCTGGTGCGGGAGAGAATCGCGAAACGGCTGACCCAGTGCGAGAGCTTCAACCCCGAGATGAAAGGGCGCGTGTCGACGATACGCGAGCTGATGCCTGACCTTGCCACCGGCGCTCCACCGAGCGGGCTTGAGCCATATGCACTCGCCCGTTACTTCCTCGAGACCGCGCTGCAACTGGCGCCGCAGTCCGGACAGCGTCTCAAGCTTCTGGACCAGCTCGGCATTGCCGAGTACACGCGCGCGGTTCAGGAACAGCGCTCGGGCCGCAGGGAGCAGGCCGACCGGCACTTTGAGCGGGCGAAGGGCTATTACCGGAAGGTCATCGGAAGTCCGAAGTCCGAAGTCCGAATCTCGAAATCCGGCGTTCGGGTTTCGGACGCGGCCGATGTCAGTGTCGGCGAGCGGATTGACCAGGTTTCGGCCCGCCTGAGTCTTGCCCAGGTGGAGTACGTCCAGGGCGGCCAGTCCCGGCCGGCGCTTGAGAAGGCGATTGAGCTCTGTCTTGATGCGAAGCAACTGGTCCGGGAGTCGGGGCTGGACGAGAAGAAGTTCACGCGGATACAGAGCAATCTCCTCATCTGCTATCTGAGGCTGTTCCTCGACCACGGCGAGGCCGGTGCGCTTGAACAGGCCCGGCAACTGGCCGACGAGACCTGTGCGAGAACGGCGACAGCCCGGGTTTTTCTCAAGCGATGGGTCGTTGACGGCGAAGATTCAGAGCTGACTCAGCTCCTGGCGTCCCCGCCGGTCAGGCAGCTTTGGGACTATCTGGGCAGCAGGGCTGAGCAGGTCCTGCGCGCCGAGGCGGTGCCGGCGAGGTAGACGTGGTGACACGACGAGCGATGAGCGACGGAACCGATATTGAAGCCACGAAGGCACGAAACACACGAAACGAATGGGTGCGGAATGCGAAGAACCCGTTTCACTCTTTCTTAGTGTCTTCGTGGCGGTCAATATCGGAATCAGGGACCCGCGCTCTGCTTGACACTCGGGTTTTACGGCCTAAAGTTCTCACTGACCCGGGCTTGGACGGTCCGAGTCGATGCCAGCTCTGCTGTCAGGCTCAGGTTGATGGGCCGGTACGGGGTTGGCCGCTGACAGCCTGAGAGCTGCCAGTAAGTTCGTTCTTTGAGGGACCCCGGCGGAAGCAGGTGCTCCGGACGGAGACGCCCGGCCGGGTTCCATGAGTGGTGTGCTGTAGGACGCATGGTGCATTACGCATTGTGCATTACGCATCTGTTAGTGAGCAAAGGGAGGCAGTATGAGTCTGTGGTGTGTTCAGGGCGGACGCCATCGGCTGCGGAAGCTGGCCGGGGCGGCGCTGTGCGCGCTACTGGCCGCAGCGATATTTGGCTGCGGCAGAACCGCGCCGGAGGGAATGTGGGAGCCGACCAAAGACGACACGGCCGGAATCAAGGCGGCGGTTGAGGCGAACAAAGGTTACTTCAAGACCGGGCTGGCCGAGCTGGCGATGCAGATGTGCGACACTGCTCTGCCGGGCACGACCCGCACTGTTCTGTATAACGAAATCCGGGGTAACCGGTTCAAGGGCCGTTTCCGTCTGGACGGGCTTCAGCACGCGCTCGACACGACGGCGTACGAGCTGAAGTACACGTTCATCGCCGGACTGGATACCCTCAAACAGGAAACAACCTGCACGGTTACTCTGGCCGAGACCATTCCCGGCAAGGTGTTGATGCACGCGTGGAAGAAGACCAACTACCTGTACGACTCGGTCATAATCGTACCCCCGGCTGAAACACTGCGCCTGCCGTTCTATTCGGACACGTTCGCGTCCTGCGATACCGTCATCGAGAAAAAGCTCAGCGGGGCCTCGATTGAGGGCTGCGTGCTGAAGAAGACGGACGGCGTATGGCAGCTCTGGAAGATGGCCGGCGGCGGGCGGTTCTACGTGCCCGGACCCGAGGATGCGCCCTACATACTGCGGTTCTTCCTGAAGAGCAGAGACAACCGGGTCGACACCGTGAACCTGCGGCCGGACACGCTGCACTACGGGATTCAGCGGTTCTTTTCGCTGGACAGCGGACTGCTGACTTACTCGGTCGGCGACTGGGTCCAGGTGACGAACTTGCTCACGAACCAGGGCGATGCGTACGACTACGTCTATTTCAACGACAGGCGCTATGAACTCAGGGATACCGTGAAGTTCGACTCGGTGAGCCCCGGGGTCTACCGGCTGTCCCTCGAGCACATCCCGGCGCCCGTGCTCTGGGAGAACGAGGGCGATTTCAACGCCACCGCCTGGGGCATCCCGATTCGGATAAAGGGAGGTGGACGATGAAAGGAATCGCACGGATTGGACTTATCGGACTGGTGCTTTTTGCCGGCATTGCGATGGCCGCGAATACCGGTACCGTCCGAGGACGGGTAACAGACAAGAAAAGCGGTGAGGAGCTGGTCGGCGCGAGCGTCGTAGTCGGAGGTACCGAACTCGGTATCGCGACCGACTTGAACGGTCAGTACCAGATCATCAACGTGCCGCCCGGCAGGTACAGCGTGACCGCTTCCTACACCGGCTACCATGACCAGAAGGTGACCGACGTGCAGGTAGTCCAGGACAACGCCACAACCGTTGACTTCAAGTTGTCCTCGACCGTGATCGAGATGCCGGGAATCGACGTCGTTGCCAAGAAGAAAGAAATGGTGCAGCGGCAGGCAGTGTCGGTCGAGCGGTACATCACTGACGAGGACTTCAAGCGGCTGCCCGTGGCCAGTCTCTCCGAACTGGTGGGCATGCAGGCCGGCGTATCCCAGAGCGCGGGCGGCGGCTGGACCCACATCCGCGGCGGCCGGTTCGACGACGTAGCCTACCTGGTCGACGGTGTGTCCGCGCAGGATGCAAATGTCGGTACGCTCTGGTCATCGCCGAGGCCAACGACCGACGCCCTGCAGTCGGTGGTCGTCATCACCGGCGGCTTCGACGCCGAATACGGTTCGGCCATGTCCGGTATCATCAAGGCTGTGACCAAGGAAGGCGGTTCGAGGACGACCGGGCGCGTCGGCTACTCGACCGATGATGTGTTCCCGGCATCAACCGGGTACAACTACGGCTACAACCGACTGACCTTCTCTCTGGGCGGCCCGACCCCGATCTGGAACCGCCTCCGTTACTTCCTGTCGGCGGAATACCTCAAGACCGACGACGCCGCCGGCGTCCGCTACAAGGTCAACGCACCCCGCGGCGAGTACGCTCTGGAGGGCAAGCTCACCATGCAGTTGCCGAAGGAGTTTTTCCTCACCAGGCAGGGGCTGAAGTTCACGGTCGACGGGCACCACTCGAACTACCAGTGGTGGGCCTGGGGTAACTCGTACAAGTACTACCAGCAGGGGCTCTACGCGAACCGGGTCCGGTCGTCCAAGGGTAACTTCACCATCAACCACCTGCTGTCGCCGACCACGGTCTATGAGGCGAAGGTCGGCTGGTTCCAGACATCGCTTATCCGGACCGTACGCAACTACGACGCCGAGGCGGCGGACACGACCGGTGTCTGGGGCGCGCTGCGGAAGGCCGGTATCTGGGACCGCTACTTCTTCCGCGCCGAGGACTGGGTGTTCAACAACTCGGAGGGTCTGGACAAGCGCGATGCCGTGCTCCAGCTCTACCGGTCGTACTGGCTGTCGCCTTCAGGGGACACGTTCTGGGGCCACCAGAAGGAGCGGAAGAACTTCGCATCCGCATATGCGCTGACCGACAACCCGTGGGGCGTGGCCGGGCTGTTCGTCACCGAGGGCGACAATCGGACCTGGCACTATCGCGCCACCGACCAGGTGCTGGGCAAGCTCGACCTGACTCACACGGTTTCGAAGATCCACGAGATCAAGACCGGCATCGACCTCACTCAGTACTCGCTCTCGATCTACGAGAACTCGCTGCCCTGGGACATGAACCCGTTCTGGGACGCTTACAACTACAAGCCGCTGGTCGCCTCCGCCTACGTCCAGGACCGGGCCGACTTCGAGGACCTGGTGGTCAGGGCCGGTATCCGGTTCGACTATCTAGAATCGAAGGCAAAGGTGCGGGCATTCCCGGAAAGCCTGGGCGCGCAGCCCAAGGTCGCCGATTCGCTGCTGCCGGTGCCGGCCAAGTTCCGGCTCGCGCCGCGCCTCGGCCTCTCCTACCCGATTACCGAGCGGATCAAGTTCCGCTTCTCCTACGGCCACTTCTACAAGAACCCGTCGTTCTCCGACCTGTACACGTACGCCGACCGGAGTGCGGCCGAGTTGCGCAGCCGCGGCAACGTCATCGTCGGCAACGCCGACATGGGCGCCGAGAAGACTGTAGCCTACGAGATGGGCTTTGACGCCCAGTTGACCGACGTTTTCCAGTTCGACGTGACCGCGTTCTACAAGGACGTCTTCGACCTGTCCGGCGTGCGGGTGGTGCAGGCACTGCCCCAGCCGTACACGATGTACTACAACGTGGAGTACGCGCGCATCCAGGGTTTCGAGGCGACGATGACCAAGGCACTCGACCAGTACTGGTCGAGCCGCGTCGGGTACACGTTCCAGATTGCCAAGGGAACGGCCTCGACCGCCTTTGACCAGTACCAGCGCTCGACGCCGCGGCAGCTTGACTACTTCCTCAACCAGGACGTGCGCCACTCGTTCCATGGCGACCTGGCCTTCTCGTTCCCGTCCGACTTCGCGTTCGTGCCGATGCGGGACTTCGAGGTCGCGGGTGTATTCTCCTACGGCTCGGGCACGCCCTATACGCCGACCGACCAGAAGGGCAACCAGATCGGACTCACGAACTCGGCCCGGCTGCCGGGCGGCTTCACGCTGGACGGCCGCCTGAGCAGGGACTTCACGTTCGCCGGCATGTCGCTCGCGATCAACTGCGACATCATGAACGTGTTGAACAGCGAGATGATCACCAACGTATGGCCCGCGACCGGCAAGCCCGACTACACCGGCCGCGTCATAACTCCCAATGAGTTCAGCGCCTCCGGGTTTCTGTTCGGCGACTACTACTACCATCCCGCGCGCGACTACAACCACGACGGCTTCATCACCCGCAGCGAGCAGTACGCATCGTATCTGCGGGCCTACACCGATGCGAACACACCGCCGACATACTACGGGCCGCCTCGCAAGTTCAAGCTCGGCCTGAGCCTGTCGTTCTAAGGAGCAACCATGAAATCACTCTTTACCAACCGCAAGTGGCAGACCGCCGGGCTGCTCCTCGTGCTCTTGACGATGGCAGCGGGACTGGCGGTGGCGCGCAGCGCCACGCCGCCACCCCCGGGTCAGCGCGTCTACGACATGGAGTGGCTGAACATCAACAAATGGCTCTGCCCGTTCCACAGTGACGGTAAGTACGCCTACGACCCGACGCAGGGTTCCGGTCAGGCCGGCGGCTCCTGGCCGCAGCCGCTCAAGAACTGCTATATCTTCGGCGCCGGGCTCTGGTTCGGCTCGATCCGGCAGCGCGCGGACGACCCGGACAAGCAGGATACGCTCGTTACCTTCGGGTACAACCCGAACTCGGGCGGGTCCGAGATGTCGCCGGTCACGGTCGAGAATGAAGCCGAAGGAACAGGCAGCTCGAACGACCGGATTTTCGTCTACCCGGGTGACTGGCCGCCGACGCCGCGCGACCGCTGGGTCACTTCCGGCGACCTCGACACTATCGTGCCGAAGGAGAACTTCTCGCTCCAGGACATGTGGTGCGCCTACTCCGACGTCCTGCTGGAGGGTCACATCTCGCCGGGCAAGCCCCAGAACATCAACGTCTACCAGACGGTCTATGCCTGGAACTACCCTTCGAACCAGGACATCTTCTTCATCACCTATGTCGTTCGCAACGCGAGCACCACGGATACCCTGAAGAACTGCTTCATGGGCGCGGTCTGCGACCCGGACGTCGGCGACGCCACCGATGACATGGTCGGCACGCTGCTCAACACGTCCGTGCCGGGCGCGGGTATCGTTACGAACGTGGGCTATGTCGGAGACAACAACAACTCGGAGAACTCCGGCTCGACCTGGGAGAGCGGCACTCCCGGCGTCTTCGCCTACAAGTTCCTGGAAAGCCCCAAGGACACCGGCACTCCCCCACGGCCGCTGGGCATGACCGCATTCAAGAAGTTCACTATCGACATCGACCCTGTGACCGACGCCGCCCAGTACCTGACCATGGCCGGGTTCGACTACCGGACCGGCGTCTACGCTCCGTACGACTCGGCGCCCGACAACGCCCCGGCCGACAAGCGCTTTGTCCAGTGCTCGGGCCCATTCACGCTCGCTCCGCAACAAATGGTACGGCTGGTTATCGCCTGCATGGGCGCGCCGTATGGTGGGCCGGGTCAGATGTGGCAGAACCGGCCGATCGACTCGCTCGTCCACCTGGCCAAGCTTGCCAACCAGGCGCAGTTCATCTACGACCAGGGCTGGCTCCTGCCCGGACCGCCGCTCGCGCCGAACATGACGCTGGTCCCGGGCGACAACCAGGTCCGGATTGTCTGGGACGACCTGCCGGAAAGAACGCCCGACCCCTACTGGCAGAAGGTGGCCGGCGACACGACCAAGCCGGGCTGGGACCCGCTGTACCGGGGCTACGACTTCCAGGGGTACATGGTCTACAAGTCGAAGAACGGAAGCGACTGGGGCATTCTCGCTCAGTGTGACCTGGCCGACTCGATTACCTTCAACTACCCGCCGGGCGGTGATTCGGCGGGCACGCCTGACAGCCTCTGGATAGACGCGAACGACAAAGGTCTCTTCTACAGCTTCGTTGACACCAACGTGACCAACGGCTACACGTACTACTACTGCGTGGCGGCGTACGACTACAACTTCCAGACCACGGCGTGGGATTCGGCCCATCAAACCCCGCTTGATTCGAATGTCATCATCCTGCGTTCCGGACTGGTTGCGAACTTCTACACCGTGCCGCGCTGGGAGGCCGCAAACTACGTCATGCCGACGTGCAGCGTGGCCACCGCGGTCGGCGATACGACCAAGCCGGGCCTGAGGTGGAAGGCGGACGTCGTGGTTCCGTTCCAGGTCACCGCCGACACGTACGAACTCCGGTTCCTGGGACCCACGTACGGCGGCGGTGCATCCAAGTCGATCTACCGCTACTACGTCGTCAACCGGCGCAACGACAGCCTGGCCATTGATACGACGTCGTTCAACTACACATTCGGCAACACGTTTGTGCGGTCGCTGCCAGTTCTGAACGGTCTGGCGCTGCGTTGCTCGATGAAGCTGGCGCTTCCCGCCAGCGGCCTGGAGGCAGCTTACGTTTTGACCGGCAGCTACCCGTCGGACAAACTGCGCGCGACCGGTTCGGTCGCATCCCAGGGCATCTGGGCGTTCCGGGCGGCGGACTACGAAGTTGAGTTCTCGGCCAGTCCGTATCTGACCGCGAAGGTCTATGACATCACCCACGGCCGGGTCGAAGTGCCATTCACGAAGTTCGATAACCTCACCGGCACCAAAGAGCAGGCCAACGGCTGGTGTTTCGTGAACAGGGCGGCGCGGAGTCCGAGCGACACGCTGCTGGCCAGAACGGCGCGGATCTACGTCTGCGGCGCCTACGCCGAGATCAACGCCGGCGACTCCATCGGCGGCAACACGAGCCTGATTCAGGACGGCGACAAGTGGTTGCTGGTCGGGAACAAGGCCGGCGGCTCGTCGCCGTTCTTGAACACGTACCACGCGCTCTCGACGCCGGGCGTGGCCAGGACTGACACGACGTACAAGCTGAACGTCAAGGTCGTGCCCAACCCCTACATCGTCTTCAACTCCTGGGAGAAGTCCACTGAGCAGCGGTACGTCCGCTTCACCCACCTGCCCAACGAGTGCACCATCCGTATCTACACTGTGGCCGGCGACCTGGTCAAGGTCATCAGGCACCGAGACACGAACACCCAGCCGCTCGACCAGGGAGGTACCGAAACCTGGGACTTCACCAACGAGTCACCCGGCAGTGCCGGGACGGCAATTTCGGGGCAGCTCGTAGCCTCGGGTGTTTACATATACCACGTCGAGTCGCCGGTCGGCGAGGCGGTCGGCAAACTGGCCTTCATTTACTAGGGGAGGCAGCCATGAAAAACAGAATCACGCATCTTCTGACCCTGGTGCTCCTGGCGTCCGTGGCGCTGGTCTCCCCGGCCCAGGCCGCGTTCTCCAAGGTCGGCACCACCGGAGCCGCATTCCTCAAGATCGGAGTCGGCCGGTCGACAGCAATGGGCGACGCCTTTGTCGCCATCGCCGACGACGCCTCGGCCAGCTACTTCAACCCGGCCGGGCTGGCCCGGGTCGGCCGGCAGGTCGCGCTGAATCACAGCGAGTGGCTCGCCGACGTTACCCACGAGAACCTCGCCTTCGTCCTGCCGATGACCGACTTCGGCACCGTTGCATTCACGGTCACCGCGCTGACGATGGGCCAGATGGAGCAGACCACGATCGACAACCCCAACACGGTAACCCGCGAGGACGAAGGCACCGGACTCTTCTTCGGCGCCTCGGACATGGCGGTAGCGGTCAGCTACGCCCGGGTCATAACCGACAAGCTCAGCTTCGGCCTCACTACCAGGTTCGTCAACCAGAGCATCTGGGACATGTCGGCTTCGGCGGTGGGCTTCGACCTCGGCCTGTTCTACAACACCGGCTTCAAGTCGCTCCGGATTGGCGCTGCGGTCACCAACTACGGTACCCAGCTCTCCTTCACCGGCCGCCAGCTCGACTACAGCTTCTTCTGGACCGACTCCGGCCCGAGCCAGATCGAGGGCTCCTACAAGACAACGCCGGCCGGTCTGCCTACCACGTTCCGTTTCGGCGTCGCCTACGACATCATCGAAGCCATGGACCCGGACAAGGACTCGCGCCTTACCGCGGCCCTTGATATCACCCATCCCTCAGACATAAACGAGACGGTGAACTTCGGACTGGAGTACGGGCTCGCCAACGTCTTCTTCATGCGCGGCGGCTACATCCTCAACGCCGACAATGCCTATCAGGACGAGATCGGCTGGCTCACCGGACTGTCCGCCGGCCTCGGCGCGCGCGCCAAGCCGGTAAGGGGCCTGGGTCTCGGCTTGGACTATACCTTCCGCTTCTATCAGTACCTCAAACCGACGCACCGATTGCAGTTGACGGTTGGGTTCTAGGCTGAAGGTACAACGCAACGTTGCAGGGGCACGGAGATCCGTGCCCCTGCTGCCTTTCACGCGTCCGTGGGACCGTCCGGACGGATTTCAACCAGCAAGACACCAAGACACAAAGATGCATCCGTATTCGAGGCCTTGGTGTCTTGGCGCCTTTGTGGTTATCTTCCTTTGCCTGCCGTTCGTTCCGGCTTTTGCGGCTCGCTGGACCGTGGGCGTCTACATGTGTGCAGACAACAGCATGAACGAGGTTGCCGACCTCGACATTGCGGAAATGGCAGAGGTCGGTTCAACGGCCGAGGTCAACGTCGTAGTTCAGGTCGACCGCGCGGCACGAGACCTCCGGCCCGGCTGTTACCGGTACTTCATAAGGAAGGGCGGGGTCGATACGCTCGCTGACATCGGCGAGGTTGACATGGCCGACCCGGCAACCCTTGCGGATTTTGCCGGATTCCTGCGCAGCCGCTACCCGGCCACCAACTACATGCTGGTTCTCTGGGACCACGGGGACGGCTGGTATCCGGGCTACGGGCCGAGAGCCAGCGCCATCTTCATCGACGATTCGCACGCCCACGAAATGGGAGTCGCCGGCGGAGAGCTCGCTCAGGCAATGGCCGGGGTGAAGCAGGCCCTGGGCAAACGGGTCCGGATTCTCGCCTTTGACGCCTGCCTGATGGGCATGGTCGAAGTCGCCACCGAAGTCCTCGATGATTGCGACTACATGCTCGCATCCGAGGCCCTGGTTCCGACCGCCGGTCTGCCTTACGGCAAGCTCCTGGACCGACTGACCAGCGACCCCACGCGCGCACCGGCCGAGCTGCTTCCCGGTGTCTGCGCCGACTACGTCGAGGAGTATCCCGGACAGCAGGTTGCGCTCTCTGGGCTGGATATGGCAGCGCTGGCCCGGGCGCTCGGTGTTATGGCGGCGACCCTTCGTGACAGCCTGGACGCGGCAAGACCTGTTCTCCGCGCGGTCCGCACCGAGGTCCAGACGATGCCCGGCTACTCATTCCATGCCGACTTGATCGACTTCCTTGAGCTGGTGGCGGGTATTGCCACGGTTCCCGAAATGCCATCGATGTCGGTGAACGCCCTCCTGACCGCGCTCCACTCCGTCGTCATCGCCAACGAACGCAGTCCATGGCTCGAGAAGGCCTCCGGCATCGCCATCTGGTTCCCGGACAACTACCTCGCGCTGAAGCGCCTGGCCGCATCGTACTTGACCCTCGGCTTCTGCCGAGAATCGGGCTGGCCGCAGTTCCTGAACCGCTACTTCGGCGCCGATGACGTGAAGCCGGACCAGCCCAATATCACGCAGGTACGATCTGGCAGGCGCGGCGACGCGCGGCTGTGGTGGAACACCTGCTCTGACCTCGCGCCCGTTCGCTACCGCCTGTACGAAGCAACCGCGCCGGGCGAGGCCTTCAACGACGACGCGAGCAGCTTGTCGAACTGGATCAGTGTCGGCTGGACCGTGGACAGCCAGCAGGTTCTTTCCGACCCGGCCGCGTTTTTCTCCGGCTCGGGCCCGAATCTGGCCAACTCCATCGAGAGCGCCGACCCACTGAAGCTGCCCGGAGGCGGGCTGCTGTCATTCCATGCCTGGTACAAGACGAAGGAGGACCTGGACTCGGACTCCGGCGGTATCAGCCGGAACGTCTGCTATCTGGATTGGTCTCTGGACCGGAGCATGTGGCACGCGCTCGACTCGCTGTACGGCGACAACCGGTCGTGGCACGAACGCCGCTATGTGCTGTCTCCGGCGGAGAATCTGTATCTCCGTTTTCGGTATGTCACCGGGTCGAGTGCGAACGACCCGGGCGTGTTTGTCGACGACATCAAGGTCTACTCGTTTGCTGCCATGCGCACTGCGGCCGACGATATCCCGGACACCACGGCGGCGGTGTTCGGCATTCCGCGCGACACCGCCGGATACCACTACTTTGTCACCGCGACCGACTCGTTCGGCAACGTCTCAATGGCAAGCCAGTTCTGTCGAGTCGCCGCAGAGAACTGGGCCGAGCCGTACACGCGTCCGGCTCCGTTCGCGGGGGAATGCGAGCTGGTGCTGGACTTCCCGGCCGGCGAGAACCCGGAAGTTCTGGTCTACACCTTGTCGGGAGCGCTGGTCCGCCGGTTTCCCGCAGTCACTACACGCGTAGTCGCCTGGGACGGCTGCAACGAGCACGGGCGGCCATTGGCTGACGGGCTCTATCTGGTCGTGGTCCGGTCGATCAGCTTCCGGAAGGTCGGCAAGATCGCCAAGGTCGCCCGCGCCGGCGGGCAATAGGTCCAATAGGACCTGTTGGTCCTATTCCGGGTCAGGCAGGACCTTCCCCGGGTTCATGATGACCTCCGGGTCGAGCGCCCGCTTCAATTCCCGCATCACCGCGAGCTCGGCCGCGCCCAGAGCCCTCTTCATCAGGTGGCGTTTGGCCGAGCCGATTCCGTGCTCGGCGGTAATCTGGCCGCCCCGCGCGAGCACGAAGTCCACGAGCTCGTCCACCACCGCCGACCTCACCCGCTGCCAGTCGCGTTCATCGGCGATAGTACGGCAGATGTCGACGTGGATGTTGCCGTCTCCGATGTGGCCGAAGGGGACAATCGGAATTCCGTGCTTCTGCTGCAGCCCGGCGACCAGCTCTACGGTTGCCGGCAGCTCGGAAAGCGGCACGACCACATCCTCGGCCGTTACCTGCGGGTAGACCTGCTTCAAGGTCTTGGCGAGCGAACGGCGGGCGGTCCAGAGCCGCTCCTGGTCGGTGGCGTTGTCGGCCACGAGCGGCTCGCGCGCGCCGAGCGCCATCGCCGTTTCGCCGAGCAGCACACATTCGTCCAGGACCTGCCGGCGGTCGTTGCCTTCCAGCTCGATGAGCACCTGGACCGCGGCGTCGGCAAACGGGAGGCAGTTGCCGAGGACCTGATTGCAGGCGACAATCCCGCCGCGCTCGATGAACTCGACCACTGCCGGCATCAGCCGGCTGTCGCGGATGACGCGCAGGCAGAGCTCAACGCCCTGCTGGAGCCGGTCGAACGGCACCAGTACGTCGACCTGGTAACGGGGCCGGGGCACGAGCTTGAATGTGATTTCTGTGATGATGCCCAGGGTCCCTTCGGAGCCGATCAGGAGCTTGTTCAGGTCATAGCCGGTCACGTTCTTGTGGAGCTTGCCGCCGTAGCGGATGATGGAGCCGTCGGCGAGGACCGCTTCGATACCGCGCACGAAGTCGCCGGTGACGCCGTACTTGTAGGCGCGGGCCCCGCCGGCGTTGGTGGCCACGTTGCCGCCGATGGAGCAGTCATCGAGCGATGCCGGGTCGACCGGGTAATAGAGGCCATGTGCGGCGCACGTCTGCTGGAGCCTGGCGGTGCGAACCCCGGGCTGGGTGCGGACAACGAGGTTGCCCGCGTCAACCTCACACACCCGGTCCATCAGCTCGGTTGACACCAGGACGCCTCCGTGGACCGGTATCGACCCGCCCGCGAGGCCGGTGCCGAGTCCACGCGGCGTCAGCGGTACGCGCTCGGACCGCGCGAGGGACACGACCGCTGCCGTTTCCTCGGCCGAGAGCACCTTGACCAGCGCCTCCGGGATGCGAGCCGGTTCAGTGCTTTCGTCGTGTCCGTGGTCGGTCAGCAGCGTGGGGTCGGTGACAACCCGCTCCGGCGAGCAAAGCTCCCTGAGCCGTCCGGCGGCTGACCTGGAGAGGGGTCGGTAAGTCATCGGTTAGCCTATCCCTGCCCGGCCGGCAGTCAAACGCGGCCATCTGTCCCATGCGGTGCATACCCTACGCAGGAACCCGGCCGAAGCCGGGTTCCTGGAGGGAATTCCGTGCTTACTAGTTCAGGTGCTTGTCGATCTTGGCCGCGAGGATGTTCTCCGCCGCGTAGCCCACGTGCCGCTCAACCTCCTGCCCGCCCTTGAAGATGATAACGGTCGGGATGCCGTGGATGTCGTACTTCCCCGGCGTCGAGGGGCTCTCGTCGGTGTTCAGTTTGCACACCGTCAGCTTGCCGGCATACTTCCCGGCCAGCCCTTCGATTATCGGTCCCAGCATTTTACACGGGCCGCACCACGGCGCCCAGAAATCCACCAGCACCGGCAGCGACGATTTCAGGACCTCGGTGTCGAACGTATTGTCATTGACCTGCTTCACATCGGCCATCTGTTTCACTCCTCCTGCTGTGCTCCGGCGACAAGGCGCACGAGCTGGCGGAGCCAGGGCCTGGTCACCCGGTAGCAGACCTGATTGCCTTTCCTCTCGTGGGTAACCACGCCGGCTGCCCTGAGCACAGCCAGTTGCTGAGAAACCGTAGCCTGGGCCACGCCCAGACACTCGGTCATGCGCTTGACGTTGCACTCCTCGCTCAGGAGCCCGGATACGAGCTGCAAGCGCATCGGGTGGCCCAGCGCCTTGAACGTCAAAGCCAGTCGCCGGGCCTGCTCCGAGTTCATGCAGCACTTCATATATTCTTTGGACGCCGGGCGGCGCCCGCGCGATTCCCGCCGCATCCTATGACCGCCGGCGGACGACAACGTTACCGTTGGTGGTGGTGATGTTGATGGTCGATGCGCCGGAACCGATGCGGGCGCGGAGGTGGTGTTCTTCCTGGATTTCGTAAACGGCCGTGAAGTCGTAGATCGTCAGGAATCCGCTGGTATTGGTAACGTCAATCACGGCCGAGACGGCGTCGGGCAGCAACAGCGTCACCTTGCCATTCGTGGTCGCCAGGCTCACGTTCTCGGCGGGCCGCAGCGCGGCGAGGTCGCAGTCCACCGCGGCGTTGGTGGTCGCTGCGTAGAGTGCACCACTGTGTACTTTCACGTCCAGCCCGCCGTTGGTGGTTGACACGCTCGCCGTTCCGGCAGTGCCGGTCAACTCGACTCTGCCGTTGGTCGTGGTGGCGCTGATGCCGCCGACCATGTTCTGCACGGTGACGTCGCCGTTGGTGGTCGCAAGCGAGAGGCTGATGCTTTCCGGGGCGGTAATGGTGAAGCTGGCCCCATAAGGCCGGCTGCCGCCGGGCATCGACTCCCTCACCCGCAGTTCGGTGCCGATGACCGTATCGCTGTACACCAGATTCCGCATGGCCTGCTCGGCGTCCGCTCTGTCTCTTCCATAGGCGTACTCCTGCGCTATGACGGTGATGACCGAGTCGGGCGTCGCGGTCACGGTGATGTCGCCGCTTCTGGTTTCGGCACTGAGTACGCGGACACCGTTCGCCGCGTAGGTGTACGTCGCGGAGTCGTCCAGCCGGTACGTATACAGGCAGGCGGCGGCCAGCAGGGTAAGGCAGAGGAGCCGACGCAGTTGGTTTTCCACCGGAACCTCCTTAGTCAGTTACGTTCGTGGTCTGCGCCTGCGGCATCAGCAGCAGGCCGACGGAGAAGAACCAGCCGCCGAGGCAGTCGTCCGGTGCTCCGCTGATGCGGGCGCCGTTCGCGATACGCCAGGTCGGCCGGAACGGTGAGTAGAGATAGCCGCCGCGCAGGGTGATGCCGATTCGGCCGGAGCTGCTGTTTGCGGCAAGCCCGAGTTCCAGCGCGGCCATGCCGGCGAGCTTCGTTCCCGAGGTAAGCGACAGGTTGCCATGTATGTTGTTGAGCAGTGTGTCAATATTGATGCTGTCGCCCAGAGTCTTGCGCAGGCTGAACGACTGGCTGAGGCCGCCGACACCAAGCATGGGGACAATCGTCAGGAAGCTGAACGGCGCCAGCTTCAATCCGGTCTGGCCGAAAACACCGGTGGCATCGGTGCGGAGCCGGTAGGAACCGTTGTCGACCTCGTCCCAGGTCTTGAAGAAGAGCGGGCCGACGAGAAGGGAGGAACCGGTGAGCGTCCGCAGCTCAATGCCCCAGCCAAAGTGGCGGCTGCGCGCTCCGGGCATACCATGGCGTTCGAAGTGCAGCGAATTGAAGCGTGCAACCGGGGGCTGGTAGGCGGCGGCAAACGGGATGAGCCACGCCTCGGGGGAATCGGCGGCCAGGGCCGGGGACGACGCGGCCAGCAAGAGGACTATAATGGTTATTCGCATATTCAATACTCTTAAGAAGCTAGTATAGAGCTGACGACGGGAGTGTCAAATCGCGGGCATGAGGGGGGCAGTAGCGTGAACACGAGGCCGCCCGCGGCGGAACCGCAGACGGCCTCAGAAACTTGGCGGAAAGGGCTAGTGCGTTACTAGTACCTTCCGGACCGCGACTACGCCCGAGGCGGCGTAGCGGCAGAAATAGACGCCTTCGGGTACGATGTGCCCGAGCCAATTCTTACGGTCCCACGTTGCCGTCGCGAGCCCGTTCGCTCCGACCGTGCAGTCAAGCGTGCGAACCACGTTGCCGACCGCATCGTGTACTTCGACCACCGGTCTCCCCGGTCCGGCGGGCTGCAGCCTGACCGACATCAATCCCGTCACCACGCTGGGGCTGACATTCAGACACTGCAGAGGCCCAAACGCGGACCGCGATTCTTCGAGGCCCGTCTGGCTGATGAACTGCACCAAGGGCGCGATAATGCCGCCGAATTGAAACCTGTACCACGTATCAGGAAGGGGGGCAGTGAAAAAGGACGTATTCGGCATCCCCTGGATAGTGCCTATCAACGTGACCTGGCTTGGCCATGCGGCCAAGTCCGGGAACGCGAACGTGTCCCAAGTCGTTCCCGAGGCACTCCAGCCGGTTGTCAGGAAAGTGTCGGTTGCGGTCAACACATTCAGTATGGCCGTATCCACGATAACCGTGCTGGTGTTCGGGTTTATCACTCCGCTGAAGGGAGTTTGCGCGTTGCCGATGCCAAAGGCAACAAGAAACAGTAGGACTGCAGCTAGTCCGGCACTACGTATCTTCATGCTCTTGTGCTCCTGTTTTGCGTTTTGCCGACTCCGGGATACTCTCCCCCGGCATTAGAGGATACGCCTCCGGCTTCTCTTGTCAAGTGAAACTGGCGCTGCCTGGAATCGGTACCCACCCGGGACCTGCCCGTGGGCTGTCGCCGGGTGCCGGCCCGTCCGCGACAGCGTCATCCGTTGCCACGGGCGTGAACCTGTTGGTCAGGACTCGTGCGCCGCGAGTCCAGAGACCTCATGCTGCATCCTTGCGATTCCCTCTTGCGGCCAAGGCTGCCGGGGCGCAGCCTGGCAGCCCGTTTGCGACTTCTCTGGCCGGCATTGAATCCGGAATCATGGCGACAACCAGCCGAAAGTTCCTCCTACAGCCCCGAAGACCGCGCGAACGTGGCCGCATTCTGCGGCGGCTGCGTTATTCTGCCGCTTCCCCTGAGATGCGCTCAGCGCACACGTCAGACAAGGCGATGCAACATGCTGTGTTGCTGCAAGTTGCCGGACACAATCACTGGTGACTCGCCTGGCATGCTACGTGCATAAGAGCTGCATGATGCACATGGGCGGCGGTGGGCTGGGATGTCCCCTCGGTACAGGTGCGTGGCCAGTTCGTCAGCACAAGGCAACGGAGGATACGATGGTAATATGGGAAGGGGACCTCGGCAATGGGCCGGCAGAGACGTGGAGTCTGCTCAGACACTCGTCCGGCCTGGAACCGAAGGCTGTGGGGTTGGAGGAGCTGTACCGCCTGCGGCGTGAGGCGGGAAACGCCGACAGCTCGGCTGACGAGTTGTTCCTTCGGGAACGCTGAAACTGGGTCAGCCGGCCGCGGCGCGTGACTCGGCCGGTCACAAGCCGGCTGGCTATGGGGGACGGTGGTGGGACGCTGCTGCGCGGCTCACGTTCGGCAACGCCAAGAAAGACCCGGACCTTTTCTCTGGTGGGTTCGCGGTCTAGTGCGTCCGGGACGGTCCGCGCTATCGACGGACCTGAATGGTCCGGTAGAGACGCCCCGTATGGGGCGTCTCGCTTTTCGATTACTCCCCGAACAGATTCTCGATGAACGAACTGACTTCGTCCTTCACCGACACTGCCCGGCTGCCGTTGAACCGGAACCGGCGCCGGCCGAACACGGTCGAGACCATGTAGCTTCCCTTCACACCGAACACCACGCTGTCCGTCAGAAGCAAGGGAATCGCTTCCCCCAGGCTGGTCCAGTCCACCGACAGACTGAAGTCGGCGCTGGTGGTGTCGTGAGCGTCAAGGAAGAGCGGTTGTGAGCGCCGGCCCCTGCCGCACAGGCGGTCTCCGAGCGACACCTCGTAGTCGACTGATTGGACGTGGAGCGGGAAGGGATTGGGGTTGTAGATCGCGAGGCCGACGATTGGCTCCTGCAGCGAATCGAGGCCGATTGTACGAAGCCGGACTTCCGGTGCCTTGACCGGGGGCACGCAGGAGAGGAACGCGGCGGCCAGGAAGACAGGCAGCAGTCCGCTCCTTGCGGCTGACGACAACCGCAGGTTTCTCATTGGCGACTTCGGGGCCACGGGATTCGTCAACGCCGGGATGCCGCTTGGCGCCATCGCGGGATTGTAGTTCTGTGCGCCTGGATGTCAAGGGGCGGTGTGGGCTTGCGGACTCCGGCGAGAAGTCTCCAGTGCACGGTTCACGGGCAACCTGTCCCTGCCCGCCAATCTGCAATCTGCAATCTTGAATCTGGAATGTGAAGGGTCTGGAATGACATTGCGTCAGGAATCGCCACCCGCGTCGCCGGGTCTACCTCCCCATTTGACCGCCGGGCAGCAGCGACCTATACTAGTCACGATGAGAGCAGCCTGTCAGGAATTCGACATCAACTACTTCCAGGATGAGGACGGCATCTTCACTGCCACGGTGCCGGCGATTCGCGGCTGCGTTGCGTCCGGCAAGACGCTGGAGGAAGCCTACCGCAACGCGGTTGACGCCATCGAGAGCTGCCTGGAGGCTCGCTGCAAGGTCGCAGCCCTGAAGCTGAGGTGGGCTCGCTACGGCGGGCTGAACGTGTACCGACGTCCGGTACATGCCTAAGCTCGCCCGCGTCTCCTACCGCGAGCTGGCCGCGAAACTCAAGCGCGCAGGCTATCGGGAAATCCGGACCAGCCGTCACCCGGTCTACTACCTCGCCGAACGCGACATCACCATTCCCGTGCCCCGGCATCCGGGAGACGTCCCAATCGGGACCCTCCGCGCGATTGTATGCGATCCGACATCATAAATGAGGAGGAATCATGTCTGTGGGTCCTGACGGGCCGTCCAAACCGAGACTGACGCCAAAGAACGCAGCGGAGATTCAGCGGTTGTTGCGCCGGCAGCGCGTTTGGATCTGGGTTGTCGTCATCGGGGTAGGGATGACCTTGTGGGGCTGGATCTGTAGCCCGTTATGCCGCGCGCCGGCGGCTGTCGGTCACCATTCGTCCGACGTGTCCGGGGCGTCTAGCCGGCCCGAGACCGGTCGCGCCGTACAGTCCGCGTTTGATCTCGCCGCCCCGATCGATATGGGCGACGACACTTTCTCCCCCCTTCTCGTCCAGCGGCGCTTCGCCGACGTCTGTCCGGACATCCAGGTCGTCTTCCTACCCCGTGAAACGACGACCACGATCCATGTCGGTTCCTTCCTGCCCGTTGCACTATGCGGTAAGATATACGCCCCGGGCCCTGTCGCTGGGTGGCGCACGATGATAGCCTACATCACGATGACGCGCGACGACGAAGGCAAAGGCACCATCTTGGAAGCCAACTGGTCGTGCGGGCTGAGACTCCGGTCAGGCGGTGATAGCAGCGCGCTCGACGGCCTCTCCCTACCCTACGACGTGAAGGAGCTATTCAGTGCGGACGAATACTCCAGGCATCGTATGTCGCTGCGCGACGTTGTGAGACTCTGGCCGAGAGTGCGGTACTAAAACCGACCGCGCGGCGTCCAGAAATTGGACCTTAGACCTGTGCAAATCTGACAGTCCCCCTGACCAACCCGGCCCCGGAACCCCCAAGAACCCAAACCCGACCAAATGATACGACCTGGACCAGGTGCTCTGTCCGCCCCGGCTCACGATCGTCCGTGAGATGGGCCTGGGCGCAGAGGAATTCAACAACCTGTAGCCGGTTTCCGGCGGCGCCCGCCGTCCGTTCTCCCACTCGACTCCTGGACCCCTGTACTTGACAGGCGGCTCTTCACAGAAGTGCCCCTCTTTTCCCCGCTCTGCTCTAGTGCTTTGGGTTTGGAGTTTGGGGTTTCCGACCATCGGCGGGCTTTGGGGCTAGGGATTTGGAATCTGGGTCTCCCGCATCTCGTGCGGGCGTCATGCCGCTCATTGACATCGCGCGGGAAAAAGTGGCTGCATGTGGCGCATAATGCGCTTCGCTGCCGAGAAATGCGGCACGTCCCCACACGGTGCGTCGCGAATCGCGTCATCCCATATTCTAACGCGTTCATAGTCAGGGTTTTACATGGTCGAGGAAATGGCAGTAGCTGGCACCAATGCTGCAACAGCATCCTTGCGGGAGGCAGAGAGGAGCCTCGGGTTCGTCCAATTGAGAGTTGGCGCGGTAGCGGCTAGATCAAGCGCCCCGCATGGGCGGCGACGGCCGATGTCATCGCCATGGTGCCATAAGAATAGCAACGAGCCAACAACACCGTCCTCCCGTGGGGGCCTGCAATTCAGGCCAAGAATAGACGTTCAAGAACCGGGACTGTGGCCAATCTAAGGAGGCGACCTTACACACGCGACGCCTGCCAAGGGCGAGTAGGCGCTCGGACCGTATACCCTCAGGCCTGCTTTCCAAGGGTGGTGGAAGCGAGCCCGAGCACAATACCACCTATTTGAGTAAACAGAATCAGAACGGGCTTGCTGGCGCGAGCAATCCCATCGGTGCGCTCCAACCAGCAATCCCGATTAGGAGGCAACCGATGTACAAGTACATCGCAATAGCGCTCACAATCGTGGCGCTCGGCATCGCGCTGGGGCAGTCCGACAGCACCATACACCTCAGGGCGATAACAGCAACGTCCAAGACGGCGACGTCTACCTATAGCTGGGAACTCGCCAAGACCGCGGACCTGGAGGAACTTGAGTTCACGACACCGTTTACCGACGAGAAGCAAGTCAAATTCAGGTATTGTCCCAGAAGTTGGGGTAGTCATGTTGATGAGACTCGTTCGAGGGTGAGCGTGACCTTGCCGGTGATCCGCAGCCGCGCATCCCAGTAGGCCGTCCATTCCCGGGCGCTGGTAACGCGCTTGATGATTATCCGGGCCATCTTCGCTGCGCCACGTTCGCTCCAACCGAAGGCGATCCGCTTCAGCCGGCGTCCAAGCTCGCGCATCAGCCGCTCGATCATCGACGACGCACGCGGCATGAC